>JASLCK010000249.1 GCA_030151865.1 Rhodospirillaceae bacterium
TGTGAAACCAGCATCGGTTTTCTCCATAAAAAAAGCCCCAGCCAAAGGCCGGGGCGTCGGAATAGACGGAATCATGAAAAAAGCCCGCCCCCTGTTCAGGGGCGGGCTTGTCGGCAGTCACACGGATTGCTCGTGCGCAGTGTCAATTTTTCAGGGCCGAAAGTCAAGACGCTTCCCCGCCCGCCGTCCGGGCCTTTATCGATATCGCCCGGCCATTGTTTCGTCGTACTGGCGATTAAGGGGGGCGCCTTGCCCAAAAGACAAAACTATCGCATAGTCACGCTGTTGCTTCCCATGTCCTTAAGATACGGGGAATGAACAGTTTTTGGCGTCTTACGACGCCACAAGACAGCGACGGTTGCCGCGCTCTTGGCAAACGGCGTAAAGTTGTGCGGTCTTTCCATCGGGGTTGATTGATTAAATGACCATACTTGTGACGGGCGGCGCCGGTTTCATCGGGGCAAACTTTATCCGCGACTGGGCCGCACAAAGGGGCGAAGCCGTCGTCAACCTCGATAAGCTGACCTATGCGGGCAATCTGGAAACCCTGGCCGATCTGGACGGGAGCACAGCGTACCACTTCGTCAAAGGCGATATCGGCAATCTCGACTTGGTGCTGTTTCTGCTGAAAATCCATAAGGTCCGCGCGGTTCTGAATTTCGCGGCGGAAACCCATGTGGACCGTTCGATCCTGGATCCTGACCAGTTTACCCAAACCAATGTGGTCGGCACGTCGCGTCTGCTGGAAGCCTGCCGTCTTTACTGGAACACGTTGGAGGGAACCGAGCGCGACGCGTTCCGCTTCCTGCATGTGTCCACCGACGAAGTGTATGGGTCGCTTGGCCCCAACGATCCGCCATTCCGCGAAACCAACCGCTACGAACCCAACAGCCCTTACTCGGCCAGCAAGGCTGCGTCGGATTATCTGGTGCGGGCCTATCATCACACCTATGGGCTGCCGGTCCTAACCACCAATTGTTCCAACAATTATGGTCCGTTCCAGTTTCCCGAAAAGTTGATCCCGTTGATGATCCACCGCGCCGTCACCGGCCAGTCCCTGCCGATCTATGGCGATGGCGGCAATGTGCGCGACTGGCTGTTCGTTTCCGATCACTGCTCGGCCATCCGCCGAGTGTTGGAAGCCGGTCAGGTCGGTTCGACCTATAATGTCGGCGGCAACAACGAAAAGACCAACCTGGAAGTGGTCCATACCCTGTGCGACATCCTGGACGCCGAACGTCCGCGCGCCGATGGCCAGTCCTATCGCACCCAGATGACCTTTGTCACCGACCGCCCCGGCCATGACCGCCGCTATGCCATCGATGCATCGCGCATTGCCGACGATCTGGGCTGGACCCCGGCAGAAAACTTTGAAACCGGCATCCGCCGGACCGTGCGCTGGTATCTGGAAAATGATACCTGGGTTTCCAACGTTATTTCCGGTGCGTACCGTGACTGGACCAAGCGGCAGTACGGCCAATGACTATTCTTCTGCTTGGCAAAGATGGGCAGGTGGGCTGGGAATTACAGCGGTCCCTGTCGGTTCTGGCCCCACTGACCGCCTTCAGCCGCCAAGAAGCCGATCTGGAAGATCTGGATGGCCTGAGCCGTCTGGTGGCCCGGTTGCGTCCGCGCGTCATCGTCAACGCAGCAGCCTATACCGCCGTGGACAAAGCCGAGAGCGACGCCGCGCGCGCCCTGCGCATCAATGCCGAGGCTGTCGGGGTTCTGGCGCGGGAAGCCGCCAAGATCGGCGCCTGGCTGGTGCATTATTCCACCGATTATGTTTTTGACGGCGCGAAAGACAGTCCCTATCGCGAGGATGATCAGCCCAATCCGCTCTCGGTTTATGGGCGTAGCAAACATGAGGGTGAGTTGGCCATTCAGGCGGCTTTGCCTCGTCACCTGATTTTCCGTACCAGTTGGGTTTTTGCGGCGCGAAAGAACAATTTCGCCAAAACCATGCTGCGCTTGGCCGCAGAACGCGATGCCTTGAACGTGGTGGCCGACCAAATCGGCGCACCAACCAGCGCCGAACTGGTTGCCGATATCACCGCCATTGCCGTGCATCGTCTGCTGACCGATCCGCAAGCGGATCATTTGGCCGGGCTTTATCATCTGGCTGCCGCCGGACAAACCAGTTGGTGCGATTATGCCCGCTTCGTTCTGCAACAGGCCGAGGCTCGGGGGATAGCGCTCAAAGTAACCGCCGATCACGTTACACCGATTGCCACCTCGGCCTATCCGACACCGGCGCGGCGTCCTGCCAATTCGCGGATGGACATCAGCAAAGTGCAAACCGCTTTTGGCGTTGTCCTGCCGCAGTGGCAAAGCCATGTGGCGCGGATGATCAGCGAATTGCTGGACGGGGCCGCGCCTTAAGGTTTTGAGACCTGCCAGCGGTCAGCGTCAGCTAGACTGAGGGCAGTCCCGCACCACGGCCCGCATGGCTTCCACTCAAGGAAAGGGCGGACCAGAAGATTACCTGATAGGGTCTATCATCATTCCTGATTTGTCAGGGCGCGGGGGCATGGCTATTTAATCTTTGGCCCCGCCTTGTTTTGCTCCTGCCCTGGGAAGACCCTTTTCCATGTCGCGTTCCGACACCATAAGCCCGCCAACGCGATTGGCGGAAATGCTGGCTCCGTTTATCGCGGTCATTTTGGCGATGATTTCGGTAACCGCCGGGGCGTCTTACGGCAAGGGGCTGTTTCCCATCGTCGGCCCGGCGGGCACCACCTGTTTGCGCATCGGGGTTGCCGCCTTGCTGCTGTCGGTGGCGCTGCGTGTATGGCGGGTGCGGTTTTCCCGCCGCTCGCTGCAATCGGGGCTGATCTATGGGGCCTCGATGGCGGGGATGAACCTGCTGTTCTATATGGCGATCGCCCGCATTCCCTTGGGAGTCGCCCTGGCGATCGAATTTACCGGTCCGCTGACCGTGGCCGCGCTCAGTTCCCGGCAGAAGTCTCACTTTCTGCTGATCGGGGTGGCTTTGTGTGGTCTGTTGCCCTTGCTGCCGCTGCAAGCCAAGTCATCCTATGACCCATGGGGGCTGTTGATGGCCTTGGGGGCAGGGGTAGGCTGGGCCATTTACATCTGGGCCGGCCGGTGGGCGGGGGCCGATCACGGGGCGCGCGCCCCGGCTGTGGGCATGATCATTGCCGCCATCCTGATCTTGCCGGTCGGCATTGCCGGGGCCGGAACAAAATTGCTGTCACTGGATTTGCTGGCGCCGGCCCTGGGTGTCGCGGTGCTGTCGAGCGCCATTCCCTTCACCCTGGAAATGTTCGCCCTGCGCCGCCTGCCGACCCGCAGCTTTGGGATTCTGACCAGTTGCGAACCTGCCGTCGGTGCCGTCATCGGCTTTCTGATGTTGGGAGAAAGCCTGCCTTTGCTGAAATGGGGCGGCATCGCCCTGGTGGTGCTGGCGTCGCTGGGCACGACCCTAACCGGACGGGCTGACGTCAAACCGCAAGCCGAAGAGGCCGCCGCCCTTTAGGAGATCTGCCAGATTGGCCGTATACGGCACACTGGCAGATCACCATTTGCGATGGTTACGTGGGGTTGCCGAGCGGGGCTGGGCGCTTCAAATCCAGATCGAACAACCGGAACAGAAAAGCCGCGCCCGCCAGGGCGATCAGCCAGGAATCCGTCGTGACCTCCATCCCCGCCATGCTGAGGGCAAAGGCAGCCGCCACACAGGCCACAGCCGCGCCCTGCAGTTGCGAAGACAGTGTGGCGATGCGGCGGAAAACCAAGATTACCAACAGGATGAAC
>JASLCK010000255.1 GCA_030151865.1 Rhodospirillaceae bacterium
GCAGGGGCGACAGGCTTGCGGTGGTCAGGGTTTGGCTGCGCGCCAGTATGGGAACCGGGCGGCGGTCTTCCACCACCAGCAGGGTCAGATCGTCGCGCGGGCCGACAGCTGAGGAGTTTGCGGGGGCGACATCGGTCTTGCCTGCTTCGGCGCAGCCGCAGCCCGCAGGCAGCAGTGCGGCGATGACGGCGTCCAGGCGCTGCGCGGCGGGCAGGGGGTGATAGCGTTGGATCAGGCGACCCACCCCATCGGCTCCCAGCATGACGGCCCCGCACCGGCTTTCGGTCAGACCATCGGTAAACAGATAAAGCGCGCCGCCTGCCAGAAACAGAATGTCTTCGGTCATGTCGGCGGCGATCAGCGTCTGGCCGATGCCCAACGGCGGGGCGGCGGCGGGATAGCTTTCCGTTTCGCCGTCGCGGCGCAGCAGCAGGGGTGGTTCGTGCCCGGCATTGGCCAGCAGGGCCATGCCGGTGATGGGGTCGAACAGTCCGGCGGCCAGGGTGACGAACAACCCGCCCAGCAAACCGCCGCGTCCCGATCCAGCGTCGCACAATTCCTCGTTCATCGCCGCCAGCAGAGCGGCGGGGCGGCGATGGGTCTTGGCCAGACAGCGAAACAGACTGCTGGCCCGGGTCATCAGCAGGGCGGCATTGATGCCCTTGCCCGCCACATCGCCGACGGCAAAGGCGATCTGGCCGTTGGCCAGCGGCAGGATGTCGAAAAAATCGCCCGAGACTTCATGGGCCGGAACATTGACCCCCAGCACCGGACAATCGGGGTCCTGGCGGCTGGGCAGCATGCCGCGCTGGATTTCGGCGGCCAGTTCCAATTCGCGCCGCACCCGTTCCTGGGCCACCAGCGATGCGGTCAGACGGGCATTGATGATGGCCAGCGCCGCCGATGCCCCCAGGGCGCGCAGCAATTGCCGGTCGCCCGCATGAAAGGGACCGCCGTCGGCTTTGTTGACCAACTCGATCGCGCCCAGCCGCAGATCGCGCACCGACAAGGGGGCGCAGACCAGACTTTCGGTACGATGTCCGGTCAGGTCATCGACCTTTTGCCCGAAATCCGGGTCTTGGCCGGGATCGCGCAGGATGATGGCGGTGTTGGTGCGCACCGAGCGCCAGACCACGTTGCTGTTGGTGGCGTCAGGCGTCAGGCGCAGGCCGCGGATGTCCACCGGACCGCAACAGGCGGCGCAGACCAGATCGCCGCTATCTTCGTCGAGCAAAAACAGGCTGGCGGCTTCGGCCCCGACAAAGGCGGCCACCCGTTCCAACCCGCGTTGCAAGGTTTCGCCAATATCGCGCGAGGCAGCGAATTCCTGGCTCATCTCGGCGATCAGGTCGAGCTGACGTTGATAGGACGGCGTCGGGGCGCGGGGCGGATCATCCTGCATGGGGGGGTACTATGCCCGTGGCGCGTGCGCCCCGCAAATGCCCTTTGTTCAGGGCTTGGCCTTGCATTAAGCTTGGGTCCCATGACGACCGACCGCCGCACCCGCCTTGCCGCCACCTTTGTCCGCTATGCCGACGAAGCCCGTACCCGCGCCGCCGCCATCCCCGGCCTGTTGCAAGATGGCAAACTGCGCGACGCCCTGATCCAGGCCCATACCCTGGCGGGATCGGGGGCGACGGTGGGGGCCGACGATATCAGCGATCAGGCCCGCATCGTTGAAGCGGTGATTCTGGCGGCGATGGATCAGAACCGTCCGTTGACCGACGCCGAATTGGCCGATCTGGCGCTCAAGCTGCCGGGGCTTCAGGCGGCGGTGGCGGGGTTTGATCCCGACACCATGCTGGATGCCTTTATGGAACGGATGTTTCCCAACGGCTGATCCGTGCGGGGTGTTCTGGGTCTCTTTAGCTGGGTTTGCGCAGTAATGCCAGGAAGCCGGGCACCGGCTCGCCCTGTTCGCGGCGGGTCCAACAATCTTCCAGGATCGCCACATCCAACCCATGGGCTTGGGCCAGACCGCGCAGATAGGCGGCACTGTGGCCGTAGCGGCTGGTGGGGTGCAAGACGAAGCCGTCTGCGGCCTGTTCGGTGGTGAAGGTCAAGGCCCCGCCTGCCCGCAAGGCTAGGGCGGCAGCGGCGAACACTTGGTCGAGATCGCCCAGATAAACAAAGACGTCGGCGGCGGCGATGACGTCCCAGGCGGCGTTTTCCCGCTTTAAGACCGCCAGCAGATCGCCTGCTTCGGCCCCGCTGTAAAGCGGGCTTTGGTCGTCATGGCGGCGCGCCAGGGTTTTTTCCACCATGCGCGGGCTGAGATCGACGCCCACCAGCCTTTTCCCTGGACGGGTCAGGCCGCGTTCGGCCAGGGCCGCGCCCATCAGGCCGGTGCCGCAGCCCAGATCCAGCACATCGAACGGGCCGGGGCCGATGGTCTTGGTGATGGCGTCGGCCAGCAAGGCGGGGGCGCGATAGCCCAGCACCTCCACCAGATCGTGATCGAAGCCGTCGGCATATTGGTCGAACAGCTTGCGCACATAGGCTTCGGGGGCTTGGGCCGGGGCATCGGCGGCCCCCATCTGGGCCAGGATCAGCTTGGCCCCGTAAAGATCGGCGGGATCGCCGGCCAGCACCCGCCGATAGGCGGCGACGGCTTCGTCGTGGCGGTCAAGGCTGCGCAAAGCCTCGCCTTGCAGCCAGTGGACCCGCGTCGCTAGAGCCTTGGGGGCACCGCTGGGCAGGGCGGTTTGCGCCGACTGAAAGGCCGACAGGGCGGCGGGCAGATCGTTCTGGTCGCGCAGGGCCAGCCCGGCTTCGATCCAGGCATCGGCCAGATCGCCGGTGGGCGGCAGCAGGCTGTCGGTGGCGGCGGTGATCACCCCGGTGGCGGCGGCCAGGGCGTCGGCGGGCCGCTTCAGACGGCGCAGCACGGCGGCCAGATTGACCGACGCTTTGATCAAGGTGGGGTCCAGATCGGCGGCGCGGGCAAAGGACAGGGCGGCTTCGCTCCATTGCCCCAATTCGCGCTGGGCCACCCCCAGATTGTTGTGGCCCTTGGCCCAATCGGGGCGGGTGGCCAGGGCGGCGCTCAGCAGCGGGGCGGCTGCGGCCCAGTCTTCGCGCGCCAACAGCAGTTCGGCCAGTTCGGCCTGGGCATCGGTGGTGGCGGGCGCGATGTCCAACAGACGGCGATAGTGGGTGACGGCGTCATCGGTCCGGTTTTGCTGGGTTTGGGCGCGGGCCATGGCCAGCAGCAGGGGCGGGGCGTCGGGGCTTTGCGCCAAGGCCTTGGTCAAGTGCTGCGCCGCCTTGCGTCCCTGGCCTTCCGCCAGGGCCAGCAGGCCTTGCAGATAAGCCAGACCGGGCAGGTCGGGCCGCAGCTTTTCCAGGTCGCGGGCCAGCTTGCGGGCCTGGGGCAGACGTCCGGCCTCCCACTGGGCGAACGCCATTCCCAAAGCCTGCGCCAGATCCATTTTGCGCGTCATTGCCGCTCTTTCCGGTCTCGAAGAAACAAGGGTCGGTTCTGTTCTAACCGGACGCAACTGATTTGCAACCAAACTTTCCGGAAAGTTTCGGACGCAATGCGCGCCGCTCTGGGGTACCCCTTTCCTTATGCCCCTGCTTTGCCCGTGACGAGGATTTCATGACCGACGCTCCGCGCAACGTACTTTTTCTGTGCATCGCCAATTCCGCCCGCAGCATCATGGCCGAGGCCATCTTGTCGCGTCTGTCGGCGGGCCGCTTTGTCGCCTATAGCGCCGGATCGAAACCGTCGGGCCATGTCGATCCGTCGGTTTTGCAGCTTTTGGGCAAGTTGAACCATCGCACCGATGGGCTGCATTCCAAAAGCTGGCACGGCTTTTCCGGCCCGACTGCGCCCCGGATGGATTTCGTTTTTACGGTCTGCGACGAAAGCATCGAAGAATCCGCTACCGGTCAGATTTGTCCAACCTGGGAAGGCGAACCCCTGACCGCCCATTGGGGCGTGCCCGATCCGGCCAGCCTGCCGGGCAGCGATGCCGAACGGGCGGCCATGGTTGCCGATGTCTATCGGATGTTGTCCAACCGCATCAGCATCTTTGCCAATCTGCCGCTGACCTCGCTTGATCGGCTGTCCTTGCAAAAACGCCTGTCGGCCATCGGTGGGATGCCGCGCATTTAAGGTGGGCCAAGCTTAAGCAGGCAGGTCCATAAACAAACAAGGCCGGGTCTTTGCCCGGCCTTGTTTGTGTGTTTGGGGACCCCAGACGCTTTAATGTTCGCCGTAATGGGGCACCAGATCGGGGCCGGTCAGGCCCAATTGGGCGGCGGCGACCACGGCGCGGGTGCGGTTGTTGACGCCCAGCGCCTTCAAGATGGCGGTCACATGCAGCTTGACCGTGCCTTCCGCCAGTTCCAGAACCCGGGCGATTTCCTTGTTGGATTTGCCCTGACCCAGCAGATAAAGCACTTCGCGCTGACGCGGCGTCAGGAACGAGGTATCGGGATTGCCGTTCTGATCCAGCGCCGCCGGATAGGTGGGGTTTTCCGCCTGTTCGATCAGCAGGGCCGGGGGCAGATAGACGCCG
Organism: Rhodospirillaceae bacterium; assembly: GCA_030151865.1. Lineage (GTDB taxonomy): Bacteria > Pseudomonadota > Alphaproteobacteria > Rhodospirillales > Magnetospirillaceae > JASLCK01. Next base: position 4,527 of record JASLCK010000255.1, read on the forward strand.
CCCGACAGCACCAGTTCCAGCGCGCGCAGCATGACCTTGCTGCTGGAGGTTTTGGGGATGAAGCCCTGTGCCCCCAGATTGACGGCCTGCACCACATGGCGGCGCTCGTCCGAGGCCGACAGGATGATGACCGGCACGTCGGGCGGCAGCTTGGCGCGCAACGCCTGCAAACCTTCGGCCCAGCTCATGCCGGGCATCGACAGGTCCATCAGAACGATGCTGATATCGGGTTCGGCTTCAGCCTTGGCAATGGCCTGGGGGAAGTCGGACGCTTCGATAACGGTAACCGTTCCATTCAGCTGCTCCAGAACATGACGCAGGCCATCACGGAACAGTTCATGATCGTCAGCGATCAGAATTTTCATCGCTTTCTCACCAGACTGCACGGCCACTGATCCTTTTCGTCAGTTGAGCAATCATCATTTGTTAGTCCCCACAATAGCGGATTCGTCGCTTGAAAGCGACAATTGTTTAGATTTGTAAGGAAACGATTTCGGCTTGGGAATCATTGCCTTTACGCTGTTAGCCAGTGATCAATTCTGTAGTTTTTGTCTACGTAAAACTTTATTTCGCACTGCAACAAGTTCTTGCGAAGACTAGGCGCAATTTAATTAAAATTAACTGCTTCCCATCGTTTCGGTTTCTTTTGCGTCTTCATCCATGGCATCGAGCAAAGCAGCGCGCAACCTGTCTGGACGGACAGGTTTGTGCAGCAATTTCAGATTGTAATTTGCTGCCTGTCTCAGCCGATTGGGGGAGGTGTCGCCCGTGACCAGAACGGCGGGAATATCGGCGTCGCACAAGGCGCGCAGATGATCGACCACGTCGGCCCCGGTGATCCGGCCTTTTAGACGGTAATCGGCGATGATGGCGTCCGGGATGCGATCCAGCTTCTCCACCGCGTCGATGGCGTCTTCCGGCCCTTCTGCCATTAAGACCCGGCATCCCCAGATTTCCAGAAGCGTGCGCAACCCGTCGCGCACGATGGAATCGTCATCGACCACCACGATCAAGCGTCCCGCCAGGGGGTCGTTGGGCAAAGCGGGCTGGGGGACGCGCTGGGAGGACGGGACCGCCAGCGGCGCCTCGACACAAAAGACCGAACCGCGTCCGGGTTCCGATTTGACCGAGATGTGGTGCCCCAACAGGGTGGCCAGACGATCGACAATCGCCAGCCCCAGGCCCAGTCCCTGGCGGCGGTCGGGCCCGCCGTTGGGCAATTGATGAAATTCGCGGAAGATTTCCCGCTGCTGGTTGGCGGGAATGCCGCGCCCGGTGTCGGCCACCTGAATATGCAGGATGTCGCCGCGCCGTCTGGCCCCCACCACGATGCCGCCCCGGCTGGTGTAACGGATGGCATTGGACAAAAGGTTGCGCAAGATGCGTTCCAGCAGGGCCGGATCACTGCGCAAGGTGGCGCTGGTGTGGACAAAGCGGGCGGTCAGCCCCTTGGCTTCGGCCAGGGGTTCGAATTCCAATGCCAGACGGTCGAACAGGTCTTGCAAGGGGAAGGACACGCTGTGGGCTTCCACCACGCCGGCATCCAGGCGCGAAATGTCCAACAGAGTGTCCAGCAGATGTTCCAACGCCTCCAGCGAGCCTTCGATCTTGGCGACGATGGGCCGCAGATCATCGCTTAAGGCCCGCTGCGACAAGGTGGCAACGAACAACCCCAGCGCTTGCAGGGGCTGACGCAGATCGTGGCTGGCGGCGGCCAGAAAGCGGGTTTTGCTGTGGTTGGCCCGTTCGGCGGCATCCCTGGCCTCGCGCAGGGCTTCCATCATCAGGCGGCGGCTTTCGCTGGTGCGCTTGGCCGCTTCCACTTCCGGGGTGATTTCCATGGAAATACCGCGATAGCCCAGAAATTCCCCGTCCTCGGCGAAGATCGGCTTGCCGCTGGAGCGCAGATAATGGCGCTCGCCCCGATTGCCGCGAATGCAGAAGCGGAAATCGCGGAACGGACGGCGCGCCCGCAGATCGTCTTCGTGGTGATGCCAGATTTCGGCGTCTTCGATATCGAACTCGGCGACTTCCAAACGGCGCTTGCCGATCAGTTGGCGGGTATCGATGTCGCTGTCGCGGGTGGGCGGTTCGGAAATATAGGTGAAGCGGTTTTCCTCGTCGGTTTCCCAAATCCATTCCGACGCCGCGTCGGCGACGTCGCGCAGACGGCGCTCGCTGGCTTGCAGGGCTTTCTGGGCTTCGTCATGGGCACGGATGAACCCGTCCAGCGACCGGGCGATCGAGGCGATGGCGTCGTCGCCTTCGATCGGCAGGGAAAAGACCCGTCCCGTTGCGGCCTGACGCATAGCTTTATCCAACTGCATCAATCGCTTGTTGGTGCGTCCGCGCAGCAGGTAGCGGGCGGCCACGGCCCCCATGGCGCACAGGATCGGCACGGCCAGCAGAATCAGCCCATCCTCGCTGGGGCGCGACAGCAGCGCCCAGGCGATGATGGCGCCCGCCATCGATCCGGCCACGAATCCCGGTCCCAGTCCCCTCACTGTGCCTGTCCCCTCAACGGTGCTGCCGCCACCCACCCGGCGTGGCGCATCTGCCGGGATGATACAATCCTTGTCTCCGCTTCGGAATGATATTGTTAAACTTTTTCTCCTTATGCGGGCATTGGGTGCGGTCTTGGCAAGGTTTGGCGCAAACAAAGCTTGATTTTTTACCCGTCCCGTCTGAAAAACCGCACCATGACATCCATACCTGAAGCCGTCGCCTCGCGGCGCACCTTTGCCATCATCTCGCACCCGGATGCTGGTAAAACGACGCTGACTGAAAAGCTGCTGTTGTTCGGCGGCGCCATCCAGATGGCCGGGGCCGTGCGCGCTCGCGGCGAACAGCGGCGCGCCCGTTCGGACTGGATGGCGATCGAACGCGAGCGCGGCATTTCGGTGACCGCGTCGGTGATGTCGTTCGAGCATGGGGGATTAAGCTTCAACCTGCTGGACACCCCCGGCCACGAAGACTTCAGCGAGGATACCTATCGGACCCTGACGGCTGTCGATTCCGCCGTCATGGTGATCGACGTCGCCAAGGGTATCGAAAGTCAGACCCGCAAATTGTTCGAAGTCTGTCGTTTGCGCGATGTGCCGATCACCACCTTTGTCAACAAGGTGGACCGTGACGGCCGCGATACCTTCGACATCATCGATGAGATTGAAAAGTCGCTGGCGCTGGATGTCTGCCCAATGACCTGGCCTATCGGCATGGGCCGCGATCTCAAGGGCGTTTACGATCTTTACGCCAAGCAGGTTCTGCTGTTCGAACAGACCCGTGGCGATCACATCCCCGACGGCATCGACATGGCGCTGGACGATCCGCGCCTGGACGAACTGGTGGGGGCCGAGGCTGCCGCCAAGCTGCGCGAGGACGTGGAACTGGTCCAGGGCGCGTCGCCGACGTTCGATCTGGAAAGCTATCGTGCCGGGCATCTGACGCCGGTGTTCTTCGGCTCGGCGCTGCGCAATTTCGGGGTGCGCGAATTGCTGAACGGCATCGGTCGTCTGGCCCCGCCGCCGCGTCCGCAGCCGGCCGAGCAACGCGCCGTCGATCCGCTGGAAGAAAAGGTCACCGGCTTCGTATTCAAGGTCCAGGCCAACATGGACCCCAACCACCGCGACCGCATCGCCTTTTTCCGCTTGTGTTCGGGCCGTTTCAAACGCGGCATGAAGCTGAAACATGTGCGCTCGGGCAAGATGATGGCGCTGGGCAATCCGGTGTTCTTCCTGGCCCGCGACCGCGAACTGGCGGAAGAAGCATTCCCCGGCGACATCATGGGTATTCCCAACCATGGGGCCTTGCGCATCGGCGACACCTTGTCGGAATCGGAAGATTTGCGCTTTACCGGCATCCCCAGCTTTGCGCCGGAAGTGCTGCGCCGCGTTCGTCTGGATGATCCGATGAAGGCCAAGCAGCTGCGCAAAGCCCTGGAAGATCTGGCGGAAGAGGGTGTCAGCCAGCTTTTCAAGCCGATCAACGGCTCTACCTGGATTGTCGGCGTGGTCGGTCAGTTGCAGTTCGACGTGATGAGCAACCGCATCGAGAGTGAATACAATCTGAAGGCTGGGTTCGAAGAAGCACCGTTCGATACCGCCCGTTGGATTCATTGCGAGGACAAGGCCCAGATCGATAAGTTCGTCGATTTCAACAAATCGTCGATGGCCGAGGATCACGACGGCGCACTGGTCTTCCTGGCCCGCAACGCCTGGACCCTGAATCGCGCCCAGCAGGATTTCCCGGAAATCCGCTTCTCGGCCACGCGCGAGCATAATTAAGGCTGGTGATGCGGCCCTGACAAAAAGCCCCGGACGGCAAGGTCCGGGGCTTTTTGTTTTGTTTATGGTCGCGCCCGGATCATGGCGGGCAGGTCGCCGTTGAATTCGGTTGGCCCCACATGGGTCAGGCGGCTTAACAGATCGGCCCAGATCGCCCCGCCGATATCGCGCCAGCGTTTGCAAAAGGCGTAATCCTCGCTGAGATAGGTCCGGGTTTCCGGGTCGATCATGCAGTCGAAGAAGCCATAGGTGTTGGGGCTGGCTAGTTCGGGGTTGACCCCCATATTCATGCCGTTGAAGGCCAGATCGGGGTAATGCTCGGCCAGCTTGGCGAAGACGGCGCGGCGGATCATCAGGAAACCGGTGCCGATATAGCGGGCCGGGGCGTAGCGGCTGTCCAGCGGCAGGTGATCGGGGTCTTCGAAGTCCACCACATAATTCATCGCCGCAGCGGGCAGGTCCTCGTTGCCGATGCGGGCCTGATGCTTGAAACCCTGCCAGTCCATGCGCTTCATCGGATAGACCCCGCCCACCACATCCTTGTCGGCGGCGATCAGGGCGAAGACCTGATCGGGGGTAAAGCCGATATCGGCGTCGATGAACAGCAGGTGGGTGGCGTGCGGCATGTCGAGAAACTGACTAACCACCAGATTGCGCGCCCGCGTGACCAGGGAATCGTTGCCCAGCATCTGAAACGACAGCCCAACCCCCATTTTCATGCAGGCGGCTTGCAGGTTCAAAGCCGAGATCATGTAGTGGTGGCTGACATTGCCGCCATAGCACGGCGTGCCGATCACCAGATGAAGAGGGGCCTGTTGTTCCTGGGTCATCTCTGGGGTCCTTACAACAGGCTGCCTTGGCGGTCGTCACCGGGTTTAGGGCCATGTTTGGGGGCGGCCTTGCGGGCGGGCTTGGGCTTGTCTTCGCCCTGATGTTCCATCGGCGGCGCTGGCGGCGGGGCGTCAGAGCCATCCACCGTGACCGGAACCGAAGCCCCGCCCTGGAACGTCACGCTCCAACGGTCGCCGCCGCTTGCCCCTTCGGCCTGGGTGACCGGGTTGCCGTGGGCGTCGCGCACCAGGGCGAAGCCGCGCTTCAAGACCTGTTCATAGGAATAGCTCTCCAAAAGCCCGGCAGCGCGGTCCAGACGTTGGCGGCGCTGGTCCAAAAGGCGCGGCGGGGCGGCGTGCAGGCGGGCGGCTTTCTGCTCCAACTCCAGCCGGGCACGGTCCAGTCGGGCGGACTCGGCGGCACGGGTGGCTTTCAGGGCATTGTCCAGACGGGCGCTCAGCCGATCCAGGGCATGACGCTTTTCGGCGATCTGTTCGCGCGGGCCGCGCAGCCGTCCGCCCAACTGGTCCAGCAGGGCGCGGCGGCGCAGTAGATAATTGGGCAGGGCATTGGCCAGCCGTTCGGCCCGGTCGTCCAGGCCGCGCATCAAATCTTCGACCCGGCGGCGCAGGTCGGGCAGGCCGCGCCCCAAACCCTCGACCCGGGTTTTGCGCTCTTCCACCAGACGGTGGGCGGCGGCGGTCATGCGTCGGCCCCGGTCCATGACCTGCAAGATCAGGTCGCGGCGCACCGGCACCGCCATTTCCGCCGCACCCGTCGGGGTGGGGGCGCGCAGGTCGGAGGCAAAATCGATCAAGGTGGTGTCGGTTTCGTGCCCGACCGCCGAGATCAGCGGGAGCGCCGACGCGGCGGCGGCGCGCACCACGATTTCCTCGTT
>JASLCK010000125.1 GCA_030151865.1 Rhodospirillaceae bacterium
AACGGCACCGGCGGGTTATCCCCCGGCTGGCTGTCCAGGCTGGCCCAATCGATGGTCCGGCCATCCAGACGACACGGGGTACCGGTCTTCAGACGACCCAAGGTAAAGCCGCCCCGCTCCAGCGCGGCGGACAGGCCAAGGGACGGGGCATCGCCCATGCGGCCCGCCGGAAAAGTGCGTTCGCCAATATGGACGATGCCGCGCAAAAAGGTACCCGTGGTCAAAACCACAGCCCCGGCGCGGATGCTTTCGCCCGTAGCGGTCACCACGCCGACCACACGCTTGCCGTCTTCGCTGAAGATCAAATCCTCGACCGAAGCGGCGCGAACTTCCAGATTGGCGGTATCGGCCAACACGGACTGCATGGCCTGACGATAAAGCTTGCGGTCGGCCTGGGCGCGTGGACCCTGCACCGCCGGACCTTTGCTGCGGTTCAGGATACGGAACTGAATGCCCGCCCGGTCAATCACCCGCCCCATTACGCCATCCAGGGCGTCGATTTCGCGAACCAACTGACCTTTGGCCAAACCGCCGATGGCCGGGTTACAGCTCATCTCCCCGACCGTCTCCAGACGCTGGGTCAGCAAAAGGGTCTGCGCGCCCATACGGGCGGCGGCGGCGGCGGCCTCGCAGCCGGCATGACCGGCCCCGATGACGATGACGTCGACCATGGTGCTCCGTTCCACGTGAAACAATTATTTGCCGATGCAGAATTCGCGAAAAATCACGTCCAGCATCTCTTCCACATCGACCCGGCCGGTAATCCGGCCCAAGGCGCGGCCTGCCATTCGGACATCCTCGGCAGCCAGTTCGGGAAGTTCCGCAGTTAAAGCATGAGCCAGGGCGGAAAGCGAGTCTTCGATGGCCGCACGGTGGCGGGCACGGGTCAAGGCCGGTGCCCCACCCCCGTCCAAAACCGAAGCGGCTTTGTTGCCCAAAGCCGCCAGCAAATCATCCAAACCGTCACCGGTCTTGGCAGACACCGCCAGCACCGACTGCCCTGAGATTTGATCGGGCAGCCCCTGCCTCGTCCGTAGATCGTCGATCTTATTGATGACCACCAGACTATCGGACTGCACCAGCGCCAGGGTTTCCTGATCCAGATCGGGCAAGGCCTGGGCATCGAACACCGCCACGCGCACATCCGCCGCCTGGGCGCGGGCACGGGCACGGCGAATGCCTTCCTCCTCGATCTCTTCCGCTGCTTCTTCCCGCAAACCGGCGGTATCCGCCAGCACCACGGGATAACCCGCCAGATCGAGATGAATTTCGATGATGTCGCGGGTGGTGCCGGCGGTGGAGGAAACGATCGCTGCCTCACGTCCGGCAATGCGATTCAACAGGCTGGATTTGCCGACATTAGGGGCGCCAAAGATCGCCACATGCAAACCGTCGCGCAGCCGTTCGCCACGATGACCATCAGCCAGGTGGGCGCGCATTTCCCCGATGATCTGTTCCAGGGAACGGCGCGCCCCATCGGTCAGACCGCCGGGCAATTCCTCGTCGGAAAAGTCTATCTCGGCTTCCATATGAGCCTGAGCCCGCACCAACCGTTCGCGCCACCCTTCATAAAGGCGGGTTAATTGCCCATCCATCTGCCGCAAGGCCTGCCGCCGTTGGGCGGCGGTTTCAGCGTCTACCAAATCGGCGATGGCCTCGGCCTGGGTCAGATCCAGCTTACCAGCTTCAAAAGCGCGGCGACTGAATTCCCCCGGTTCGGCCGGACGTGCCCCCAACAACCGCAAAGTATCGGTCAAAGCCTGGGCAATCGCCCTGCCCCCGTGGGTATGCAGTTCCACCACATCCTCGCCCGTAAAACTGGCGGGCGCGGCAAACCATAAGGCCAGAGCGTCATCGATTAATTCCCCCGGCACTGGGCTGACGGCAGGGGCACACAGTTTGGCTCGCACGGCGCGGCGCGGTGTCGGTAAAGCCTTGCCGGTCAGTGCCGATAAGATCGGACCAGACAAGGGACCCGAAATCCGGAAAACCGCCACCCCGGCACGGCCTGCGCCGCTGGCCAGGGCAAAAATGGTATCACCAAACGTCACGGAATTTCCTCAAGCCTTAACCGGGCCGTCTTCCGGCCGCAGCATCAGACGCTGCACCCGACAACCCTGAACAATATGGGTCGTCAGGATTTCGTCGATATCTTCATAGCTGGAAAAGCTGTACCAGACGCCTTCGGGATAAATCACCATCACCGGCCCCAACTCGCAGCGGTCCAGACAACCCGCGCTGTTGATGCGCACCCCTTCGGCCCCGACTTCCTTGGCCCGCGCCTTCAGATAGTCCCGCAAGCGCTCCGATCCCTTGCGGGCGCACGAACCGCGCGGATGTGCTTCCGGGCGCTGGTTGGTGCAGATAAAAGCGTGAATACGGAAATAAGGGGCGGGATCGGTGGCGGGGGCAGTAACGGACACGATTTAAGGTTCCTGCTTCTTGCGGGGGCTTGCCCCCTGACTGGATTGAAACGCCGACCAGAACATTTTCTGGATTTGCTCCATGCCCTGGACGCTGGCCGGCAACCAGGTTTTCAACAGGGCTTCGGGGCTCATGGCCTCCAAATTAGAGGCCATACGATCCTGGATTTGCCGCATCAAGACATCCTGCATGGGCTTGACGTCGGGCAGTCCCAGGAAGGTTCTTGCCTCCTCCGGAGTACAGTCCACATCGACGGTAATTTTCATGGTGGCGCTCCTCGAAAGAGGTCAAGGTTGTAAGCGTCCCTAATCGTCCCAAACTAAGCTCTCAGTTTCTTTTCCGCAACGCCCGTGGTGATCGCCTTTCATGAGCCGAAATCAGCTTGATCAGGAAACCAGTCCCTATCTGCTTCAGCACAAGGACAATCCGGTCCATTGGCGGCCATGGGGCGAACAGGCCCTGGCCGAGGCCAAGCAGCAAGACAAACCAATCCTGCTGTCGGTTGGATATGCGGCCTGCCATTGGTGCCATGTCATGGCCCATGAATCGTTCGAAAACCCGGAAACCGCCCGGCTGATGAACGAGCTTTATATCCCCATCAAGGTTGACCGCGAGGAACGGCCCGATATCGACGCGCTTTATCAAGGTGCCTTATCCCTGCTGGGGCAGCAAGGCGGCTGGCCGCTGACCATGTTTCTTACCCCTGACGCCCAACCCTTTTGGGGCGGCACTTACTTTCCCCCCTCGCCCCGTTATGGCCGTCCCTCTTTCCGCGATGTTCTGGCCGGGGTAGCCGAAACCTATCGCCATCAGCCGGAAAAAATAGAAACCAACGTCTCGGCCCTGATGGCCGGATTGGCGCGACGATCGAAATCTTCCCCGAACGTTGGAATGATTTCCCTCGATCTTCTCGATCAGGCGGCGCGATCCTTACTGCGCTATATCGACCCGGTCCGCGGCGGTCTTAAAGGGGCACCAAAATTTCCCCAGACGCCGATGTTCCAGTTTCTCTGGCGCGCTGCCCTGCGGCTGGATGATCCGCAGTTGGAACAGGCGGTTCTGACAACCCTGGACGGACTGTGCCAAGGCGGCATCTATGATCATCTGGGTGGCGGCTTTGCCCGTTATTCCACCGATGAAGACTGGCTGGTGCCGCATTTTGAAAAGATGCTGTACGACAACGCCCAACTGGTCGACCTGCTGGTGTTGGCCTGGCAGCACAGCCGCAAGCCCCTGTATCGGCAAAGGATCGAAGAAACCATCACCTGGCTGATGGGCGAGATGATCGCCGAGAATGGAGCTTTTGCCGCCACCTTGGACGCCGACAGCGA
>JASLCK010000111.1 GCA_030151865.1 Rhodospirillaceae bacterium
AGCATGGCGTATGTCCGACAGACATCTGTCGGAGATACGACAGAATTTTAAAATATATAGATAAAACAACGTATTGCGATCTTGGCACGGCCCTTGCGATAGCCTGTTCTCGTAACAGTGCGGAGGCAGACGATGCTCAAGCGCAAGATCGCCGACCTGATGAATGAACCAGGATGCGCCGTCAATCAGGGCAAATCCGAACAGGCGCGCAAGAAGGGTTGCGGCAAGCAATTGATACCGGGAGCCGCGGCCGGGGGATGCGCTTTTGACGGCGCCAAGATCGCGTTGCAGCCGATTACCGACGCGCTGCATCTGGTCCATGGCCCCATCGCCTGTGAAGGCAATTCGTGGGATACCCGCAATAGCGGCACATCCGGGCCGGAGCTGTATCGTCGCGGTTTCACCACCGATCTGAGCAATCTCGACATTGTCCATGGCGGCGAGAAGAAATTGTTCAAGGCGATCCGCGCCGCCATCCGTCGCTATCAGCCGCCCGCCGTGTTTGTTTATCAAACCTGCGTGGCGGCGTTGATCGGTGATGACATTGCCGCAGTCTGCAAAGCTGCCAGCGAACGTTTCGGTGTACCGGTCATCCCGGTTGAAGCGCCCGGCTTTGTCGGTTCGAAGAATTTAGGCAATCGACTGGCCGGTGAAGCCCTGATTGATCATGTCATCGGCACCCGCGATCCCGGCGATGCCGGACCGACCGATATCAACATCCTGGGTGAATATAACGTGGCCGGAGAACTGGCCCTGGTGCGGCCGTTGCTGTCGGAATTGGGGATACGCCTGCGTACCGCCATCACCGGCGATGCCCGCTATGCCGATGTCGCTGCCGCCCACACCGCGCGCGCCAATATGGTGGTGTGCAGCCAGGCCTTGGTGACACTGGCCCGCAAGATGAAGGAGCGCTGGGGTCTTCCTTACTTTGAAGGCTCTTTCTATGGCATCAGCGATACCTCGGACGCTTTGCGCGCCATCTGCGCCATGTTGGTGGCGCGGGGGGCCGATCCCGGCCTTACTGCGCGGTGCGAAGCGCTGATCCAGCGAGAGGAGGCCGCCGCCTGGGCGGCTATGCAGCCCTATCGCCCGTTGTTGGTGGGTAAGCGGGTGCTGCTTTACACCGGCGGCGTCAAAAGCTGGTCCGTCATTCATGCCCTGCAGGAAATGGGAATGGAGGTGGTGGGAACCTCGGTCCGCAAATCGACTGACGCCGACAAAATGAAGGCCTTGGAGCGGTTGGGCGGTGATGAGGAAAAACTCCATGATTCCATCCCCCCGCGCGAGATGTACGCCATGTTCAAGGAGGGACGGGCCGACATCATGCTGTCGGGCGGGCGATCGCAATTTGTCGCCCTGAAGGCGAAGACGCCCTGGTTGGATATCAATCAGGAGCGCCACCACGGCTATGCCGGGTATGCGGGCATGATCGCTTTGGTGCGCCAGATTCATCTGGCTCTTTCCAATCCCATCTGGGCCCAAGTGCGCCGGCCGGCCCCTTGGGACGAGGCGGAGGCTTGATCCATGGCCGAAATCGCTCACAGCATCAAACCCCTGGCCGCCAATCCCCTGAAACTGTCGGCCCCCTTGGGCGCCGCCATGGCCTTTATGGGCATGGAGGGCTGTCAGCCGTTGCTGCATGGCAGCCAGGGCTGCACCGCCTTCGCCCTGGTGATGATGGTCCGCCATTTCCGCGAAGCCATTCCGTTGCAGACCACGGCCATGAACGAAGTGTCCACCATCCTGGGCGGCATGGACCATGTGGAACAGGCTTTGCTGAACATCGTCAAGCGGGTGAAGCCCAAGGTCATCGGCCTGATTTCCACCGCTTTGACGGAAACCCGCGGCGAGGATACGGCCGGGGACTTGACGGTTATCCGCGCCCGCAATCCTGAACTGGCCGACAGCAAGATCGTTTTGGTTTCTGCTCCTGATTATGAGGGATCGCTGGAAACCGGATGGAGCAAGGCCGTTTGCGCCATGATCGAGACCCTGGTGGTTCGCGGCACGTCTGCGGACCGGGACGCGTCGAAGGTTAACATTCTGCCCGGTGTTCATCTCAGCCCCGCCGATATCGAACATTTGTGCGAAATCGTCGAGGCCTTCGGGTTGCAGCCAACGGTTTTGCCCGACCTGTCGGGGTCCTTGGATGGTCATGTTCCGGACCACTTCATTGCGACGACTTTGGGCGGGACCAGCCCTGAACAGGCGGCGAATATGGGCCGGGCCGGGCTGACCATTGCCATCGGCGAACATATGCGTCCCGCCGCCCGCCGGTTGGAAGCGCTGACGGGGGTTCCCTTTCTGCTGTGCGATCGCCTGACCGGGCTGGAGGCGATGGATAAGTTGGTGTCGGTCCTCAGCCGTCATAGCGGACGTCCGGTTCCGGCGCGGTTGCGCCGGGCCCGCAGTCAACTTCTGGACGCCATGATCGACGGGCATTTCTTCTTCGGGGACCATCGCTTTGCCGTGGCCGGAGAGGCTGATTTCCTGTGGGCAGTGGGGGCTTTGATCCTGGAAATGGGCGGCACTTTGAGTGCCGCCGTCAGTGCCACCGATGCGCCGCATCTGAAGAATCTGGAGTGTTCGCGGGTCGTCATTGGCGATTTTCAGGATATGGAGGATGAAATCCTGCTGGCGGGCGGGGCCGACCTGGTGATTGCCGGCACCAATGCCCGTCTGTCCTGCCGGAAATTGGGCATTGCCCACGAACGCATGGGATTTCCCGTCTATGACCGTTTGGGCGCGGCCCATCGCCTGACCATCGGCTATCGCGGCAGCCGCGACCTCATCCTACGCCTGGCCAATCTGGTCTTGGACCAGGGCGGTCATTCTTCCCAGGAGACTGATCATGCTGCGGCGGCTGCGGTTGATTGATGACCGCCCGCCGATGAAAGGAAAGCACATGCGCCTTGCATTCGCCACCCATGACCGCACCCATGTTGACGCCCATTTCGCCAGCGCTAAGACGTTCCTGTTCTATGACGTTGGGCCGGAAATGCACAATTTCGTCGAAGCGGTGCAATTCGATACGGTCAGCCAACAGAATGGTCTGCATGCCGATGACGGCGAGGACCGTCTGTCGGACAAGATCGATGCCCTGAACGGCACGGCGTTGCTGTTCGTTCGCGCCATTGGCGGTCCTGCCGCCGCCCGAGTGGTGCGGGCGCGTGTTCATCCGGTGAAGCTGCCCGAGGATGAGCCCATCGCCGCCGTCATCGATCGGGTCAGAAGCATGCTGAAAACCAATCCGCCCCCTTGGCTGCGCCGCGTCATGAAAGACACGGAAGGCGGGATCGAACGCTTCATTGATGACGAGGATTAAGCCCATGGCTGCCGATTTGACGTCTTCGCCCATTATTCAGGGGCTGTTGCGCCTGATCCGCTCTCAGGACCGCTCGGGCGCTTGGGATGCCGAACCCGATGCCGAACTGTTGGCCCCGTTCATCGTCACCAAGGCGCAGAAACGGGAATTGCCGCTGATCGGCGATCCCGACCCGGACATCCTGTGGCGGGTCGAGATGTTTTACACCTGTGCCGCCTGGGAACTGGAACGGCGCTGTGGTCATTCCGTATCGCCCATTCTGAACATTCACCACGAGGGGTGGGGCCGGGTTCTGCTGGTCGCAGGGCGGTTGGTGGCGGTGAACGCCCATGTCCGCGAACTGCATCGCTTTGGCTTCGAGGATGTTTCGGCCCTGGTTGACAAGGCTGAAGCCCTGGTTTCCGG
>JASLCK010000296.1 GCA_030151865.1 Rhodospirillaceae bacterium
GCCGCGATTGGCTGGACGCGCTGGAAGGTGTCGGCGTTCCGGCTGGTCCCATCAACACCATGGCCGAAGTGTTCGCCGATCCCCAGGTGATCGCGCGCGGCATCAAGCTGGACATGGAACAAGACGGCCTGACGCTGCCGGGGGTGGGCTCGCCCATCTGCGTTGACGGCAAGCGTCTGGCCCACGAGCAAGCCCCGCCCCGTCTGGGCGGGCATACCGAAGCGATCCTGACGGAGGCGGGTTTGAGCGGGGCCGATATCGCCCGCCTGCGGGAAAAGGGCGTGGTGTAGCCCCACCCCTTCCCACGTCGGTGAACGCGTACGGGGCCGGAGTCCCTTCCGGCCCCGTCTTTTCTTTTTAGGGCTTTTTTACTGCGCGGCCTGCGCCGCCTTGATCCAGTCCTGCAGGGCGGGCAAGGCCATGGTGGCATCCACATAGGCCTGGGACACCGGGTCCAGCGCCACCCCATAGGTCACGAAGCGGCTCGCCACGGGCGCGAACATGGCGTCGGCGATCGACCAGCGCCCGAACAGGAAATCCCCGCCCGCCCCATATTTGGCCCGGCAGTCGTTCCACAAGGCGGTAATGCGTTCAATATCGGCCTGGGCGTCCAGCGGGATTTCCGGCAGGGCGATCTTGTCGCAGACATCCATGGACAGATGCTGACGCACCCCCATGAAGCCCGAATGCATTTCGGCGGCGACCGACCGGGCCACCGCCCGCGCGCCGCGATTTTCCGGCCACAGCGGCACGGCGCAGGCGGTTTCGGCGACATATTCGCAGATCGCCAGGGAATCCCAGATTTTCAGATCGCCGTCTTTCAGCAGCGGTACCTTGCCCGACGGGCTGTGTTCCAAGATGCGCTGCTTGGTGTCGGGCTGACGCAGGGTGATTTCCACTTCGTCAAAAGGCAGACCGGCCTGCTTCAAAGCCAACCAGGGACGCATCGACCACGAGGAAAAACGCTTGGTGCCGATAACCAGGACAAGACGCGACATGACGACATGCTCCGCAAGAGTCGGGATAAGCATGATAGCGGGGTGGGCAGGCACCGCAACCTTCGATCCACCTGATTATCTTATGGCTGATAAGACGAGCTTTTTACCGGTTAGGGCTTTCCTTCGGTCCCGCCTTTGTCCATCCTGATCGGATACCGCCAGCAGGAGGGCTTGAAGGGTGCAAACTTATCTGACCGGAGAAACCGGCGACGCCGCTATCGCCATCACCCCCGTCAACCGCACCCGTTTCAAGGAATGGCTGACGGCGCAGCCCGCCGCCACTCAGACCTGGGTCAATTCCACCGGCTTTACCGGTGAACCCGGCACGGTCTGTCTGCTGCCCGGCCCCGATGGAGCCATCGCCCGCGTGCTGTTCGGCCTGGACGAGCAAGACCCCTGGTGCTGGGCGCATCTGCCCGGCAAGCTGCCCGCCAAGCATTCTTACCGCATCGACGCCATCTTGGACGCCCGCACCGCCGATTGGGCGTCCCTGGCCTGGCAGTTGGCCTGCTATCAATTTACCACCTGCAAGACCGTCCGCGCACCCAAGGATTGGCCGCGTCTGGTCTGGCCGGATTCGGCCAACCAGCCCCATGTCCAGCGCACCGTCGAAGCGGTCGCCCTGGTGCGCGATCTGGTCAACGCCCCGTCCGGCGATATGGGGCCGGAAGACTTGGGCAAAGTCGCCACCCAACTGGCCGCCCGTTTCGGTGCGCAGATCACCACCATCGTCGGCGACGCCCTTTTGGATCAGAACTATCCGATGATCCATGCGGTGGGCCGCGCCTCGACCCGCGCGCCGCGCCTGATCGATCTGCGCTGGGGCGAGGAACAGGCCCCCAAGATCACCATCGTCGGCAAAGGCGTCTGCTTCGATTCCGGCGGGCTCGACCTCAAATCCTCTTCCAACATGAAGCTGATGAAAAAGGATATGGGCGGTGCCGCCCATGCCCTGGGTCTGGCCCTGATGATCATGGACGCCAAGCTGCCGGTGCGGCTGCGTGTGCTGATCCCGGCGGTGGAAAATTCGGTGTCGGGCAACGCCTTCCGTCCGCTCGACGTGCTGAAAAGCCGCAAGGGAACCACGGTGGAAGTGGGCAACACCGACGCCGAGGGACGCCTGATCCTGGCCGACTGCCTCTGCGAAGCCGACAGCGAAAAGCCCGCCTTGCTGATCGATATGGCCACCCTGACCGGGGCCGCCCGCACCGCGCTGGGTCCTGACCTGCCGGTGCTGCTGACCCAGGACGAAGCCTTGGCTGCCGACATGCAAACCGCGTCGGCCTATGTCAATGACCCGCTGTGGCGTCTGCCTTTGTGGAAGGCCTATCGCCGCTTCCTCGACAGCAAGACGGCCGATATTTCCAGCGCATCCGACAGTCCGTTCGCAGGCGCCATCACGGCGGGGCTGTTCTTACAGGATTTCGTGTCGTCCGCGACCGCCTGGGCGCATATCGATTTGTTCGCCTGGAACCCCTCGGCCCGGCCCGGACGCCCCGAAGGGGGCGAGGCCATGACGATTCGCGCATTATTTCATTTGATAGCGTCTCGTTACGCCTCTTAGGCTTGCTGTTCTTCTTAGGCTCGGCTAATTTCGTCTACGCAACGATATGGACTGATCATGGGCGTCGATCTGAAGGCTGTACAGGCGTTGGACCTTTGGCGGGGCGCGATCGTCGAAAGCGTCCGGCGTGAAGCTCCCGACCTTTCCGCACGACAGATGGCGCTTTTGCTGACCGTCTATCTGACCCCGCCGCCGCACACGGTGCGCGGGCTGGCCATGACGTTGAACATTTCCAAGCCCGCCATCACCCGCGCCCTGGACCGCCTCAGCGATTACGGTCTGATCCGCCGCAAGGTCGATGAACAGGACCGCCGCAGCGTGCTGATCCAACGCACCGTCAAAGGATCGGTTTTCCTGCGGGAATTCGGCGACATCATCGTCGCCGCCGCCGCCGAAACCGCCGAAGCCGCGCCTGCGGGCGAATAAGCGACTTTAAGACAGCAAGCCGTCTTGTCTGGACCTCCGTCCGGGGTTGTTCCTGCACATCCGCTGTTTCCCCTGCCTGCACAGGACCGGACCCTATCCCCCCCAATGAAAAGCCCGCCCCCGGCGAACCGGGGACGGGCTTGGACGCTCCCTACTGGACGTGACGCCGGAGTTTCTTATGCCACCGGTCGCTTCAGGTCGGGATTGGGCACCGCCGGCTTTTGGCTGTAATCATAGAAGCCTTTGCCGGTCTTGCGGCCCAGATACCCCAGCTTGACCAACCGCTGGAGGGTATGGGGAGTAGCCAAATCGGTGGTGCGGGCATCGTCATAGCAGTTCTGCGCCATGGCCTGCACCACGTCCAAACCGATGTAATCGGCCAGGGCGAACGGTCCCATGGGATGCGCCGCGCCCAGCATCATCGCCTTGTCGATGGCGTCGATGCTGCCCGATCCCTGCTCCAGCAGGCGGATGGCGTTCAGCATGTAAGGGGTCAGCAGACGATTGACGATGAAGCCGGTGGTGTCTTGCACCACGACCGGGTCCTTGCCGATCTTTTCGCAGAACTTCAGCAACTGCTTGACCGCATCGTCGCTGGTTTCGAAAGCGTGGATGATTTCCACCAGGGCCATGGTCGGGGCCGGATTGAAGAAGTGCAGCCCGGCAATGCGCTTGCGGTGCTTGCAGACGCTCATCAAAGCGGTGACCGACAGGGTCGAGGTGTTGGTGGTGATCAGGCATTCGGGAGAAACAATCTCCTCAAGCCGCTGGAACAGGGCCGACTTGGTGTCCAGATCCTCGACGATCGACTCGATGATCAGATCGCAATCGGCCACATCGGCTTCATTGCCGGTAAAGGTGATGTTGGCGAGAATCTGGTCCTTGACGGCGGCTTCCAGCTTGCCCCTTTCGACCGACTTGGCCAGGGTCTTTTCCAGACCGGCCTGAACCTTGTCCAGACCGCCGGGGGTCGCCTTGACCGACACGACCGGAATACCGGCCTGCGCAATCACCTGAGCGACGCCGAGGCCCATGGTGCCGCAGCCGATAACGCCGACTTTCTTGATCTTCATCCCAACGATTCCTTACGCGAGTAGCCTTTTATTGACGCCGCGAAGGTCACATTGTCCCTTACAACCCCCAGCGGCATATGGGAATTATGCCTGGGTTTTTTCTGCGCGCAATCATATTTCGTGTGACAAGCAAATTACGAAATTACCTTATCCGTATGGCAATATACCTTTGTACCCGCTATCTTGAGGCAGGTTATATGTCGCACCGCAACCAGTAGTTTCACAGGATATCATGACCATCCGTCTGCTTCCAGCCAATCTGGTCAATCAGATCGCCGCCGGCGAAGTGGTCGAGCGCCCCGCCTCGGCCATCAAGGAACTGGTGGAAAACGCCATAGATGCCGGGGCAACCCGCATCGACGTGGTGTTGTCGGAAGGGGGGCAGGCGCTGATTTCGGTGACCGACGACGGCTGCGGCATGGGGCCCGAAGAACTGGAACTGGCGGTTGAGCGGCACGCCACATCGAAATTGCCCGACGACGATCTGTTCCATATCCAGGCTTTCGGCTTCCGCGGTGAGGCGCTTCCGTCCATTGGATCGGTGGCGCGGCTGCGTCTGACCAGCCGCCCCAAGGGAACCGATTCCGCCTGGACCTTGTTGGTGGAGGGGGGACACAAGGGCGCGCCCGAGCCCGCCGCCCATCCCTTCGGCACCCGCGTGGAAGTCCGCGACCTGTTCTTTGCCACCCCGGCCCGCCTGAAATTCCTGAAAAGCCCCCGCAGCGAGCTGATGGCGGCGCGCGATGTGCTGGAACGCTTGGCCATGGCCAACCCCCGTGTCGGCTTTACCCTGGCCGACGAAAGCCGCTCGATCCTGAAATTGCCCGCCTGCGGCGGTGACGAGGAAACGGCGCGGCTGGACCGACTGGCCGCCGTGCTGGGGCGCGATTTCGGCCCGGCCAGCCTCAGCCTGGATGTCACCCGCGACGGCGTACGCCTGTCGGGGCGGGTCGGGCTGCCGACCTTCAACAAAGGCACGCGGGACTATCAGTACCTGTTCGTCAACGGCCGCCCGGTGCGCGACAAGCTGCTGCTGGGGGCCTTACGCGGAGCCTATCAGGATGTGCTGGCCCATGACCGTCACCCGGTGGTGGCGCTGTTCGTCGATCTGCCGTCCCAGGAGGTGGACGTCAACGTTCACCCCGCCAAGGCCGAAGTGCGATTCCGCGATCCCGGGCTGGTGCGCGGCCTGATCGTCGGGGGCATCAAACATGCCCTGGCCGAGGCCGGACACCGCGCTGCGCAACCCGCTGGCGACCTGGGGGCTTTGGGGGCGTTTCGTCCTGCCGCCGCCCCGCCGCCATCCGCCGCCCGGCAATATTCCGCCTGGTCCTGGCAGCGTCCGGCGGTTCCGGCTGGGGCCTATCAGGCCGCCGCCACCGCCCAAGCCCCGCTACCGTTGCCGGGTACACAAAGCTTTGACGCCATCAGCGCCACGGCCCCGTCCGGCCTTTCGGAGCATTACAGCCCCGCCCCCGGCGACGACTTTCTGCCGCAAGGCCGTCTGGCCGCCCCCGATCCGATTGAGGACGAGCAGGCCAACTATCCCCTGGGGGTGGCGCGCGGTCAGGTTCACAACACCTACATCGTCGCGCAAACCGCCGACGGGCTGATTCTGGTCGATCAACATGCCGCCCACGAACGGCTGGTCTATGAACGGATGAAACAGGCCTTGGCCCAAGGCGGCATTGCTCGCCAGGGACTGCTGTTGCCGGAAGTGGTGGAAATGGATGAAGCCGCCTGTGACCGGGTGCTGGCCCGCGCCGACGATCTGGCGCAGTTAGGGCTTTGCCTGGAAAGCTTCGGCCCCGGCGCGGTGGTGGTGCGCGAAACGCCCGCCTTGCTGGGGGAATGCGACGTCCAGGGGTTGGTACGCGATTTGGCCGATAATCTGGCCGAATGGGGCGACAGTCTGGCTTTGCAGGATCGACTGGCCCATGTCTGCGGCACCATGGCCTGTCATGGCAGCGTGCGGGCCGGCCGCAAGCTGAATGGAGCCGAGATGAACGCCCTGTTGCGTCAGATGGAGGCCACCCCCCATTCCGGCCAATGCAACCATGGCCGCCCCACTTATGTGGAACTGAAGCTGGCCGACATCGAAAAGCTGTTCGGGCGGCGCTGACCCGTCTTGCGTCCCGTTTCTCGGCCCTCAAAAGAAAACGGCCGCCCCCTTCTGGAGACGGCCGCATCCACGCAACAGCGTCGGCGAAGAAATTACTTCTTCGACTTGGCGATGCCGTCCTTGACCTCTTCCACCACCTGGAGGAAGCGCTTGTTCAGCAGGTCAAAGGCTTCGCCGTTCGACTTGGCGATGATTTCCGACAGTTCGCGGGCGTTGGACAGGCTGCGTTCGAACGCGTCCTTGGCCAGATCGGTCTGACGGATGGCCTTTTCCTGCGGGGTACCGGCTTCGACCAGTTCCTTGGCGGCGGAAGCGCCTTCTTCCAAGGCCTGACGCAGGATTTCGACCTGACGCTTGAAAACCGCCTGAACGCCTTCGAAGGCCAGCTTGTTGGCCTGGCTCAGGGCTTCAATGTTCTTACGCTGGGAAGCCACGAGGGTTTCCACATCCACACCAGGAACTTTGAACTCACCGACATACTTGGTGATGTCGAAATCAAAAAGAGTCTCAGGCTGCTTAGCCATTATAAAGATCCTCCATCGGGGGCTGGACAGAACTTAGCCAGCCTACGAAATAGGCAATAACCGGTCAAGCGATATTGTGCGACGCAACAAAACCTACGCTTTTGTCCCGTGCTCTCCCTGACTTTCGCCATATCGCTTTTGCTGCGATGCAAAAAAGGAGACCACGCTTTCCGCCTGGCCCAATCTTTTGTCCAAGGCAGCCATGGTTTTCGCCAGATCGGGACTGTCGTCCTCCAGCCACACCCGCAGCACCGCCAGATGCAGCGCCGTCAGGGCTTTGGCCCGCAACCGCCCAGCCACGCCCCAGGCGCTGACCCCGGCTGCTTCCAGCATCAGGGCGGAAGAGCGCAGCGCCCACAGCCCGCCACCCACCCAGACCAGCGGATCGGCGCGGGACTCCCGCAAGATGGAGGCGATTCCGGCGCGATGGGGCTGCATGGCGTCAAAGCGGCGCATCAGCAATTCGAACAAACGGTCACGCACGCTTTCCGACGGATCGGGGGGATCGCCCGCGCAGACCGCCTGATCCAGACGTTGGGCCAAATGGCGCAGCAGGCCAACCTTGCCGCCGCAGGCATCATGGAGATCGGCCAGATCGATGGCGGCGCGCTCGGCCACATCGGCCAGGGTGACCGTCTTCCACCCTTTTTCCGCCGCCAATTGCAGCATGGCGTCCAGGGCGCGGTCAGCGATGGGGGCGTAAGGCGGATCCTGCGGTTCGGTCATGGCTGCGGGCTCCCTCAAAGGAAAGATCGATGCACTCTCTTAGATCGTACCAAGCCGCCCCTCCGGCAAGGGCAAGAAAAAACCCCTCGGCACCAAGGCCGAGGGGTTTAGACCATCGGAAACAGACCCGATCAACCGGCCAATTCGCGCGAACGGTCGGCAGCGGCTTGCACCGCGCGGGTCAGCAGGGGGGCAAACCCACCCTCGCCCATCAGCACTTGCAGGGCGGCAAAGGTGGTACCGTTGGGGCTGGTGACGTTCTGGCGCAAGGTCGCCGGGCTTTCGCTGGACTGGTTCAGCAACTCGCCCGACCCCGACACGGTGGCGCGGGCCAGACGGGCCGCCAAGTCTTCCGGCAAACCGGCAGCAACACCGGCCTGAGCCAAGGTTTCCGCCAGCAGAAAAACATAGGCCGGACCGCTGCCCGACACGGCGGTGACCGCATCGATCAGGGCTTCATCCTCGACAAGGGCCACATCGCCGACCGCCGCCAGCAAGGCTTCGCATTGGCGGCGCTGCTCGGCGTTCACCACCTTATTAGGCACGGCCACCGTCATGCCCCGGCCAACGGCGGCGGGGGTGTTGGGCATGGCCCGCACGATAGCGACGCCTTCGCCCAGGGCGCGGGTGAAATAAGCGATGGTCTTACCCGCCGCGATCGACAGGAAGACCGCGCCGGAAAAGCGTTCATAGCCCGGCAGGACCTTGTCCATCATCTGCGGCTTGACCGCCAGCACCACCACATCGGGGGTAAAGGCGGCGGGAATCTGGGCCAAATCCGCCACGGCGGTGACATCCAGCTTGCCGACGGCGGACGGATCGACCACCACCACATCTTGCTTCGCGACGCCACGGGCCAGCCAGCCAGCCAGCAATGACCCGCCCATTTTGCCGCACCCAACCAGAAGAATTTTGCTCACGCTTCGCCAACCGTATCCAAGAGAGCGGCGGACACGGCATCGGCCGCGGACTTTCCGCCCCAAATGACAAACTGAAACGCCGGATAGAACCGTTCGCATTCCGACAGGGCGATATCGACCAGATCTTCGATCTGCTCCATGCTGGCCCCGGTGGCGCCCCGGATCAGGGCAGAGTGACGGAACATCGGCACGCCTTCGTCGGTCCACAGTCCGAAATGGCCCAGCCACAGGCGTTCATTGACCATCGCCAGCAGTTCGTACAGGGACGACCGCTTGGCGGGCTGCACCTTCATGTCGAAAGCGCAGGTAAAGTGCATCGCCCCCACATCTTCGCGCCAGGCGAAGTAGAGGCTGTAATCGCACCATTTTCCGGGAACTTCGACGGCCATTTCGTCGTCGCTGCGACGATCGAAGGGCCAGTCATTGGCGGTGACGAATTGCTCGACGAGATCCAGCGGGTTGGAGGCCGCTTCTTCCTCATAGGTCGCCGAAAACGTCATGCCCAGAACCTCCTTTGGCATGTCGCACAGACCGGCCATGGCGGGACAAACTATAGTGGTTAGCCCGCCAAAATCGGCACAAGCGGTAGCCTATCGGCCGTTTCTCGCGGTTGCAAGAATAAACCCGCCCATGACTTTGCGCGATTTTGAATAACTTGGGGATAAGTCGCAAAAAGACACTGGCCCGAAAACCGGGCCAGGGCTTTTACAACAACAATGTTACGAACCGGATTACTTTCCGGCCTTCAGGGCGGCCAGTTCGGCTTCCAGGGCGGCCAAACGCTCGGTCAGATTTTCCTGTTCCTCGCGGGCCTTGGCGGCCAGGGCCTGGACGGCCTCGAACTCTTCGCGGGTTACCAGGTTCATCGAACCGGCCAGATGTTCGAACTGCTGGCGCACCAGCGCCTCCACCTCGGTCTTGACGCCGGTCAGAGCGTTCAGCGCGCCCCCGGCCATGCGGGCGAAGTCATCGAATAAGCGGTTATCGGTCTGCATTCTGATCCCCGTGGGAAAACAGCCCTCAGTATAAAGGGGCCCTTTGCCGCGACGCAAGATAAAGGGCATAGTTCGGCCCGGTTCCTGGTGGCAAATTGCCGTCGGACGGACGGCGTTACGATAATCCTTCAGCGCCCTTGCGGCCCCCTGGCCGGGTGGCGTAAAAGGTCCGCCAAGAACGTTTACTTTCGGCCTATCGGCTGATACATTCCGCCCGCCGTGTGACGGCCTTATGTCAATGACATCTCTTCGGCCAATCCGAAGGACACTCTCCGATGAAAATCCTCGCCTGTAATAGCAATCGCCCCCTCGCCGAAGCCATTGCCAGCTATCTTAATTTGGCACTGACCTCGGCCAGCATCCGACGCTTCTCCGATATGGAAGTGTTCGTTGAAATCCATGAAAACGTGCGTGGCGAGGACGTTTTCGTCGTCCAGTCCACCAGCTTCCCCACCAACGACAACCTGATGGAGTTGTTGGTCACGCTGGATGCCCTGCGCCGTGGTTCGGCCCGACGCATCACCGCCGTCATCCCCTATTTCGGCTATGCCCGTCAGGACCGCAAAACCGGACCGCGCACGCCGATTTCGGCCAAGTTGGTCGCCAATCTGATCACCACCGCCGGTGCCGACCGCGTGGTGACCATCGATCTG
The DNA here is from genome assembly GCA_030151865.1 of Rhodospirillaceae bacterium. Taxonomy (GTDB): domain Bacteria; phylum Pseudomonadota; class Alphaproteobacteria; order Rhodospirillales; family Magnetospirillaceae; genus JASLCK01. The sequence goes on from JASLCK010000296.1 coordinate 10,002, forward strand.
CACAGCGGCCAGATTCAGGGCTTCTTCGACATTCCGCTCGATAACCTGTATGCCGCGCCGGTGTTCTCCAACGACATCAAGAACCGCTTCGGCGGCGACGATCTGTGTATCGTCTCCCCCGACGTTGGCGGCGTGGTGCGCGCCCGCATCATCGCGCGCCGTCTCGATGCCTCGCTGGCCATCATCGACAAGCGCCGCGAACGTGCGGGCGTGTCGGAAGTGATGAACATCATCGGCGACGTCAAGGGCCGCCGCTGCGTGCTGGTCGATGACATCGTCGATTCCGCGGGCACCTTGTGCAACGCCGCCGAAGCCCTGATGAAGGCTGGCGCCGTTTCCGTGTCGGCTTACGTCACCCACGGCGTGCTGTCGGGCGGCGCGGTGGCCCGTGTCACCGCTTCGCCGCTGGAATCGCTGGTCACGACCGACTCGATCCAGGCGACCGAAGCGGTGAAGATGGCCCACAACATCCGCCAGATTTCCATCGCCCCGCTGATGGCCGAAGCCATGCAGCGCATCAGCGAGGAACGCTCGGTTTCCAGCCTGTTCGACTGATCAGGCCGGTTCCCCACAAAAAGCCCCACGGCGGTTTTCCGCCGTGGGGCTTTTTGCTGAAACGAGCACTTACGAAAAAAGGCTGGCCCCACAGGGGAACCAGCCTTTCTTCTGTTCAGATCGCAACACCCACCCTCAGGCGGCGCGCACCGAGCTGAGAAACAGATCGACTTCGTGACGCAGCCGCTGGGCTTCGGTTTCCAGATCGCCCGACGCATCCGACACCCCTTCGGCGGCATGACCGACCGAAGACGTCAGACCAGCGATTTCCCCGATATTCTGCGACACTTCATGGGCACCGCCCGCCGCCTGCTGGCAGTTGCTGGCGATTTCCGAGGTGGCGGCATGCTGCTGTTCGACCGCCGCCGCGATCACGGCGGAAATCTGGCTGATGCTGCCGATCACTTCGCTGATGTCGGAAATTGCCGTGACCGCTTCGCCGGTGGCCGATTGCACCGCACCGATCTGCTGGCTGATTTCCTCGGTGGCGCGCGCCGTCTGGTTGGCCAGGCTCTTAACCTCGTTGGCAACCACGGCAAACCCCTTGCCCGCCTCGCCAGCGCGTGACGCTTCGATGGTGGCGTTCAAGGCCAACAGATTGGTCTGGCTGGCGATGTCATTGATCAGATTGACCACATCGCCGATACGATCCACCGCCGTGGCCAGGCTGTTGACCAGACCGGTGGTCTTTTCGGTGTTTTCCACCGCCTGACGGGAAATGCTGGACGATTGACCGACCTGACGGGCGATCTCGCTGACCGAAGCCGACAATTCTTCGGTGGCCGACGCCACGGTGGCAATATTGGTGGAAACCTGTTCGGCCGCTGCGGCAACCGAGGCCGAAGCCCCCGACGCCTTGGTGGCGACGTCGCTCATGGAATGGGACGAACCGCGCATGTTCTCGGTCGAACGCACCATGACGTCCACCACCGAAGCCACCTTGCGTTCCAGGTCATCGGCAATCGCCATCATTTCGCGGTGGCGCTGTTCAGCGGCGCGGCGTTCCAGTTCTTCCTGCTCGTGGCGCAGATTTTCCGCTTCCAACGCTTCGATCCGCAGGGTTTCCACCGCATTGGCCAGGGTGCCGATTTCGTCGCGGCGGGCACGGCCAGGAACCTCGACCTGATAATCGCGCTGCCCCAAACGCACAGTCACACCACACAGTTCATCCAGCGGACGGGTAATGTTGCGGGCAATCATCATGGCGATGGCCAGCGACACTATCAGGGCGGCCAGAAGGCCCAGGCTGAACTTCAGCGCCAACTGGTTAAAGGCATGATCGATATCGTCGATATAGACCCCCGCCCCGACCATGACGCCCCAAGGATTGAACCCCATGGCATAGGATACCTTGGGATAAGCGCCCTGCTTGCCCGGCTTCTTATAGGAATAGAAAATCTCGCCGCCCTTGTTCTGGGCTTTTTCCAGCAACAGACGGACGAAGGGAACGCCATCAGCGTCGATGGACGACAGCATGTTCTTGCCTGCATCAGCGGGCTGGCCGTGGGTTGCCAGCATTTCGCCGTTATAGCTGAAGGCGAACAGGTAATTGTCGCCATCAAAGCGCAGGGCATCGATTTCGTCGATGGCGGCTTTTTTGGCCGTCGCCTCGTCCACCGTACCGCGCTGCATCAAAGCGTAATGCTTTTCCAGGATTGATTGGCCGGTTTCCGACAGACGGCGCATGGCGGAGACCTGATCGTCGATCATTTCCGCGCGGATCACCGCCAGCGAAACCCCCGCAGCGACCATCAAGGCCAAAACGCCGACCGCAACGATCGACAGCAATTTCAGGGAAATCCCACGCAACCGCATAACCCATCCTTCCTGATTTGTCCGCCCCACCAGACGATCAAATGCCGACAGGAATGAAACCCTGCCGTTATAGGCCAAGCAATACGGTTTGCTCATAGTGCATACAAGTTTATTCAAAGGCCGAGCATTGCGGCCAGGACAATCCTGCCATGCATTTTATTGAAAAATGTAAAGAGTTTTGAAGTTTAGAGAGAAATGGAGTGGGAAATCAACCCATAACCAAAGAATCACAACATATATATGTTATGTACCACGCGGCTTTGCACGTGCCGTTGGTTCTGCCTGCATCGGATCATCCGGCCAGTAATGCTTTGGGTACTGCCCCTTAAGATCGGATTTGACTTGCCGATAAGTATTAACCCAAAAGCTTGCGAGGTCTTGCGTCACTTGGACCGGTCGGCGGGCGGGTGACAACAGGTGCAAGGTCAGCTTCACCTTGCCGCCTGCAACCAAGGGGGTATCGGCAAGACCAAACATTTCCTGCAACCGCACCGCGAGGACTGGCCGTTCAGGTTCATAATCGATGGGAATACGGCTGCCCGACGGCACCACCACATGGGTGGGGGCCTGGCTCTCCAGTTGTTTCTTCCGATCCCATGGGATCAGCGCATCCAAGGCGGCCATCATGTCCAACCGATCCAGATGGGCACGGCGCGTCACCCCCTCCAGCCAGGGGGCCAGCCAATCTTCCAACCCCGCCAGCAGGGCGTCATCCGACAGATCGGGCCAGACGCTTTCCTCCCCCTCGACCCGGCGTAAAAAGCCAACCCGCTGACGCAAGGCCAAGGTGGCAGGAGTCCAGGGCAGACAGGTCAGCCCCATATCGCGTACCCCTGCGATCATTGCCGCCGTGACCAAGGCCGGATCGGGTTGACGCAAGGCTTCGTCCTTCAGCACCAGCTCGCCCAGCTTGCGCTGTTTGCGGGCCGCTACCACCTGTTCGCGCCCATCCCACCAGACCGCCTGACGGGTGGTGATCTGATCGGCGAAATAGTCTTCGACCTCGCTTTGTACCAGGGGGGCGGCCAGGAAAATTCGCGCTTCACGCCGGTCGCCATCCAGTTCGGCCACCGCCAGCATGTCACTGGTGGCCAGGGCCTGGGGTTCGGCAAAGAATGCGCCGCGTCCATTGGACAGACGGTATTGCAGCCCGCCGCCGCGCCGCAGGGCGATGCGGTCGGGATAGGCGAAAGCCAGCAGCAGCCCGGCCTCCTCGGCATTGCCATCGCCCGCCGACACCCGCACCTGACGACGGATTTGCCGCGCCGTTTCACGCACACGGGCCAGCGCGCCCCGGTCGGCCTGGGCCGAACGCCCCCCTTGCAGGATTTCCACCCGCAGCCGCAAATCGGCGTCGCGTTCGCCGCGCAGGATATCGCGTTCAGACAACAGCGCCGCCAGATCGCAGGCCAGTCCGCCCAAATCCATGGCGCAGCCTTGCAGCACCATATGTGCCAAACGGGGATGCAGCGGCAGAGCCGCCATCTTGCGACCGTGGGCGGTGATCCGCCCGTCCGAATCCACGGCCCCCAAACGCTCCAACAAATCCTTGGCCTGGGCCAGCGACGCAGCGGGCGGCGCATCCAGCCAGATCAGGGACGCGGCATCCTGCACGCCCCAGCGCGCCAATTCCAAAGCCAACGGAGCCAGATCGGCGTCCAGGATCTCCGGCGCGGTAAAGCCGGGCAATGCCCGGTGCGCCGCCTCGCTCCACAGCCGATAGCACAGGCCCGGCCCCAAACGCCCGGCACGGCCGCGCCGCTGTTCCGCCGACGCCTTGGAGACCGGCACCGTCGCCAACCGGGTCATGCCGCCGTTGGGGTCGAATTTCGGCACCCGCATTACGCCGCTGTCCACCACGATGCGAATACCCTCGATGGTCAGCGAGGTTTCCGCGATGGACGTTGCCAGCACCGCCTTACGCTTGCCGGACACCGGGCGTAACGCCGCATCCTGGGCGTCCTGCGGCAGATCGCCGTAAAGCGGGGCCAGCAGCAAGGCCGGAAACCGATCCGCCAACAGCGTCTGAACCCGGCGGATTTCCCCCTGGCCGGGCAGAAACACCAGCAAATCGCCGTCTGCTTCCTCGGCCAAGACCCGCCCCACCAGGGCCGCCACATTGTCTTCGAAGCGTCCGGTTTGCGCCTTGTCGGTCCAGCGCACCTCGACCGGATAGGCCCGGCCTTCGCTGGTGATGATGGGGGCATCGCCCATCAGGGCGGCAATCGGTCCACCGTCCAAGGTCGCCGACATCACCAGAATGCGCAAATCGTCGCGCAGGCCCGCCTGACTTTCCAGACACAGGGCCAGCCCCAGATCGGCATGCAGGCTGCGTTCGTGGAATTCATCGAACAGTACCGCCGCCACCCCGTCCAGGCCGGGATCGTCCTGGATCATGCGGGTCAACACGCCTTCGGTCACCACCTCGATGCGGGTCTTGGGGCCGATCTTGCTGTCCAGGCGCACCCGATAGCCGACGGTTTCGCCCACCGTCTCGCCCAAAATCTGCGCCATGCGCCGGGCGGCGGCACGGGCGGCCAGACGGCGCGGCTCCAGCATGATGATCTTGCCATCACCCCGCCAGGGACGATCCAGCAGCGCCAGCGGCACACAGGTGGTCTTACCCGCCCCCGGCGGCGCTTGCAGCACCGCACAAGGCGACGCATCCAACGCCGCCGCCAGTTCCGACAGAACGGGCCGGATCGGCAGATCGGGAAGCAGGCCGGAAACGCTCACGATTCCGTGTAAACCGCCCGGCAATTGGGGGTTTCCCACACTGTGATCGACAACAGCCCGGCCAACCCGCCGCTACGACCTTTCACCACCGGCTTCAAGCGGCGGAACCAATGGCGCGCCAATTGTTCGGCGGTGGGGTTGGCGTCCAACACATAAAGCTTGGTGTTCATGCGGGTGTCGGTGGTCTGGCAATAGCCGTTTTGCAGCACTGCCTGACGGATCGTCACTATCCAAGCCGCCGCATCCACCCCGTCGGGACGGAACATCGCCAGCAATTCGGCATCTTCCACATAGGCCAGGAAACCATGATCGCAGGGCGCATCGATCTCGGCCATCATGCCGTCCTTCAGAAACCCGAAATCCAGCACCATGTCCGACTGCTCGCCCACCCCTTGCAGATGGTCGGCAACGCACGTGGCCTCGATGGTGTAGCGGTGCCCATGCAGATGTCGGCACTTGGACCCGTGGGTTAAAACACGGTGTCCGGCATCAATGCCGATCTGACGGGAAACCTGATAGGCGGTCATGATGGAAAGATGGTCCTTATTTTAAAATGGTCCCTCAAGCGCCGGGCGGGCGCATCCGCGCCCCTTGACTTCCCTACGCTAAAGCTCCGGCGCGCTCAACGCGCTAGTCGCTGCGCTCCGTTTGTCTGGTCCCTCAGGCGGCGGGCGCGGACATCCGT
>JASLCK010000307.1 GCA_030151865.1 Rhodospirillaceae bacterium
ACAACTCTCGGCCAGTACAGCGCCCATAAGCAGATGCCCGGGTCGAAGCCCGGGCATGACAAAAGGAAAAGACCCTTTGCCTTATCGGCAAGCGGAGCAATCCGCCCCTGCCGGAGAAAAATCTCCGGACCTCTTTTCCTTTTTTATCAATCGATTGGAGAGTGAGAGAGGCCCCGCCTCTCGCGCAGGGTTTCAGGGGCAAGGCCCCTGAGATAGGGCTCAGTCGGCAAGTCGGGATGCCCGGGCATGACGAAGGAAGGGGAAAGGGAAAGCCCCCTGCCCCGGCTTATGATTTCACCGGAAGAACAGCCTCGATCGCATTGATAACGCGGGCAGAATCCGGCTTGGTCACACTGGAGAACCAATCGACGATACGGCCATCCGGGGCAATCAGATATTTGTGGAAATTCCACATCGGCCTTGCCACCACACCCAGATTTTGCACGGCCCAACGGTAAAAAGGATGGGCGTCGTCGCCGCTGACCTTGGTCTTTTCCGTCAGCGGAAAATTGATGCCGTAATTGGTGACGCAGAATTCCTTGATGTCGGTAGAACTGCCCGGTTCCTGAGCGCCGAAATCGTTGGACGGCACCCCGATGATCACCAAACCGCGCTCGCGGTATTTCTCAGCCAAATCCAGCAAAGCTTTGTATTGCGGCGTGAAACCGCATTGGGATGCCGTGTTGACCACCAGCACCGCCTTGCCCTCGAACTGCTTTAGGGGCAAGGGTTGGCCATCGATGGCGATAAAGGAATAATCCCAAGCGCTGCCGCCCGCCTGAACCGCGCCCGGCAGAACCGCCAGCCCCACAGCCGCCAGAACCGTCCGCATCCACTTAGCCATATCGTTCCTCCGTCCAGGGGTCGCCGCGCATGTGATAGCCCCGCTGCTCCCAATAGCCGGAGCTGTCACGGTCGGTAAAGGTGATGTGACGCAGCCATTTGGCGCTTTTCCACAGATAAAGCTTGGGCACGATGACGCGCATCGGCCCGCCATGTTCGCGGCTGATGGGCTTGCCCTGCCAGCTATGGGCCAACAGCACATCGTCATCGGCGAAATAGTCCAACGGCAGATTGGTGGTATAGCCGTCATAGGACCGCAGCATGATAAAGCGGGCCTCGGGCCGGGGCCGCACCACGTCCAGCAGATGCAGGGCGGGCACGCCGACAAAATCATTGTCGTAGCGGCTCCAGGCGGTGACACAATGCATGTCCACCCGCAAGGTCAGTTGCGGCTGATCCATGAAATCGCGCCAGGACCATTTGATAGGGCGTTCGACCATGCCGCCGACGGAAAACTCCCAGTCCTTGGTGGACAGGTTGGGGACCACGCCCAAATCCAGCACCGGCCAATCCGAAACCTCGCGCTGGCCGGGCGGCAGACGGCGTTGGTGGGCCGGATCGCTTTGCCCGGTCAGCAAGCGGCCTTCACGAGCCCAGCGTTGCTTGGCCTCTACCAGCTTTTGGCGGATCGCGCCCAAAAATGTCGGATCGTCAGACATGCGGCCCTGTTTCCTCCGTCCATCGGCGCGGAGTCGGGCGGCGAATGCTTAGTCGCCCCGTCCGCGCAGAACGCGGGATTTTTCCCGCTTCCAGTCGCGCTCTTTTTCGGCCGCACGCTTGTCGTGCATCTTCTTACCCTTGGCCAGCCCCAAGCTCAGCTTGGCAAAACCGCGCTCGTTGAAATGGATATCCAACGGCACCAGCGTCATGCCTTCGCGGCCGATCGCCATGCGCAGCTTGCGCATTTCCTTGGCGTGCAGCAGCAGCTTGCGCGGGCGGCGGGTTTCATGGGTAAAGAAGACCTTAGCCTGATATTCGGGGATATAGGCATTGAACAGGAAAAGTTCACCCCCCTGCGGCCCGGCATAGCTTTCGGTGATATTGGCTTTGCCCGCACGCAGGGATTTGACCTCGGTACCGACCAGCATGATGCCGGCCTCCACCGTGTCTACGATGAAATAATCATGGCGCGCCCGACGGTTTTCGGCGGCAATTTTGCCTGCGATCAAAGTCGGACGCGCCATTTTCACTTCACCTTACTAAAAAACATCAAGGCCGGATCAGATCAGACCCCCAGATCAGATCAGACCCAAGGTCTTCATCGCGGCCCGAACCTTTTGCTTGCTGTCGTCGCTGATTTCCACCAACGGCAGACGCACGCCGGGTTCGATCTTGCCCAACAGACTGACGCCATATTTGGCGGGCGCCGGGTTGGTTTCACAGAACATGGCGTCATGCAGCGGCGCCAGGGCGTCGCGCAGCTTCCACACCGTGGCCAGATCGCCCGCCGCCCAGGCGTCATGCAACTGGGCACACAGACGCGGCGCAACGTTGGACGTCACCGAGATGCAGCCATGACCACCCTGGGCCAGGAACGCAACGGCAGTGCCGTCCTCGCCCGACAACTGACAGAAGTCGGGACCGATGGCGGCGCGGGTCTTGACCGGACGGCCAAGATCGTTGGTGGCATCCTTGACGCCGATCACGTTGGCCAGCTTGGACAGACGGGCCATGGTTTCCACCGACATGTCGATGACGCTGCGGCCCGGAATGTTATAGACCACCAGCGGGATATCGACGGCGTCATGGATCGCCTTGAAGTGCTGGAACAGCCCTTCCTGGGTCGGCTTGTTGTAATAGGGGGTCACCACCAGAATGGCGTCGGCCCCGACCTTCTTGGCATGGCTGGCCATATAGATGGCTTCGTCGGTCGAATTGGAACCGGCACCCGCGATGACCGGGATTTTACCTTTAGCCACCTCGACACAGAGTTCGACGACACGATTGTGTTCCTCGTGGCTCAGGGTCGGCGATTCGCCGGTGGTGCCGCATGGGACGACACCGTCGGTTCCTTCGGCGATCTGCCATTCCACGAAGGATTGAAAAGCCGCCTCATCGACCTTGCCGTTCTTGAACGGCGTGATCAAAGCGGTGATCGAACCCTTGAACATGGGGCTATCTCCGTTATGCGCGTGTGGCATGTTGGTTACGTA
>JASLCK010000135.1 GCA_030151865.1 Rhodospirillaceae bacterium
CAGCTCTTCCTTACGGGTGCCCGACTTGGTGATGTCGATGGCCGGGAAGGTGCGCTTGTCGGACAGCTTGCGGTCCAGGATGATTTCGCTGTTACCGGTGCCCTTGAATTCTTCGAAGATCACTTCGTCCATGCGGCTGCCGGTATCGATCAGCGCGGTGGCGATGATGGTCAGGCTGCCGCCTTCTTCGATATTGCGGGCGGCACCAAAGAAGCGCTTGGGACGCTGCAAGGCATTGGCATCGACACCACCGGTCAGCACCTTGCCCGAAGACGGAACCACGGTGTTGTAGGCGCGCGCCAGACGGGTGATGGAGTCCAACAGGATCACCACGTCGCGCTTATGTTCCACCAGACGCTTGGCCTTTTCCAGAACCATCTCCGTCACCTGGACGTGGCGGCTGGCCGGTTCGTCAAAGGTCGAACTGATGACTTCGCCCTTCACCGAACGCGCCATATCCGTCACTTCTTCCGGGCGCTCGTCGATCAACAGAACGATCAGATAGACTTCCGGGTGGTTATGGGCGATGGCGTGGGCGATGTTCTGCAACATCACCGTCTTACCGGTACGCGGCGGGGCGACGATCAGACCGCGCTGACCCTTGCCCAACGGGCTGATCAGATCGATGACGCGGGTGGTCAGATCCTTCTTGGTCGGATCCTCCAACTCCAGCTTCAGACGCTCTTCCGGATAAAGCGGGGTCAGATTGTCGAAATTGATGCGGTGACGGACGTTTTCCGGCGGCTCAAAATTGATGGTGTTAACCTTCAAGAGCGCGAAATAACGTTCGCCATCCTTGGGGGCGCGGATCTGCCCTTCCACCGTATCGCCGGTGCGCAGACCAAAGCGGCGAACCTGGCTGGGCGAGACATAAATGTCATCGGGACCCGGAAGATAGTTGGCTTCCGGAGAGCGCAGGAAGCCGAAGCCGTCCTGAAGGATTTCCAGAACGCCATCGCCATAGATGGGGGTATCGTTCTCGGCCAACTGCTTCAGGATCGCGAACATCATATCCTGCTTACGCAGGGTCGAGGCGTTCTCGATCTGCAATTCCTCAGCGTAGGCGAGAAGTTCGGCCGGGGTCTTGGCCTTCAGCTCCTGAAGATTCATGACGGGTCCAACATCGAATGTGGAAATGGAGAGGGGAATAGCGGGCTTTGTCAGCCAGAAGGGAGGTTATCAACCCGAGCAGGACGCCCAGGCAACCCAAGCCAAAAATCCTGAAAAACGCGGATGTGCGATTGGGAATTCCGCAGCTTTAGCGAAAGCTCTCAAGCCTGTCAAACAGAAGTTGGGGAAAACCGTATTTTTTCGGCTTACCCCTGTCGATTGATCAGAACGGTTTGACGATCACCAGAATGACAATGCCGATCATCAGCAAGGTCGGAACTTCGTTCAAAATCCGATAGAACTTAGCCGGGCGCTGATTACGATCTTCGCGGAAGGTCAGGCGGCAGCGTTCTAGATACCAGGTGCAGGCGGTCAGCAAAACCACCAGCAGCAGCTTGGCATGCAGCCAACCGCCGTGACCGGTCAAGCCCAAATGGCCGATCATAATCAGCCCCATCACCCAGGCCACTGTCGCGGCAGGAATGGTGATGGCATGCATCAGGCGGCGTTCCATCACCTTGAACAGTTCCGATGTTTCCGATCCCGGCGCGGCCTGACAGTGATAGACGAACAGACGGGGCAGATAGAGCACCCCGGCCATCCAGGAAATCACTGCCATCACATGGACAGCCTTGAACCAGTCATAAGCGGTCATATTAATTTCCCCTGATGGGCACAGTCTTTACGATCAGCGGCACAGATGCGTCCTCCCTTTTCAGAACAGGGATTGCATCCCGACACTTGCGCCCTGGAAACCAGATCAGCCAAAGCCGCAATGAATTTTGGATGGGTTCCCAAAGCCGGTACACGGATATAGGCAGGCACTCCAGCTTCCCGAGCCAGATGGCCGTATTCGATATCCAGTTCCACCAGAGTTTCCGAATGTTCCGAAACAAAGGCGACCGGCATCACCACCAGGGCCTTACCCTCGGTCCCGGCCCGCTGAATTTCCTTATCGGTGGCAGGGCCGATCCATTCCATTGGACCAACCCGGCTTTGATAACTTACCCGCCAATCCAGGTCGGCCTGACCGACCGCTTTGGCAATGGCGGCGGCGGTCATTTCCACATGGGACTGATAGGGATCGCCCTTTTCGATGACCGATTTGGGCAAGCCATGGGCCGAAAACAAAACCCGCGCCCCTGCCCCGGCTTTGATCAAAGCGGCCTTTAACAGCTCGGCCTGGGCTTCGATCATCCCATCCTCGGTGGGATAGCAACACACCGTCGTGGCGGGAATGTTCAAGCCCTGACGGTCAGCCTCCAGCGCCCATTCCTTCAACGAAGATCCGCTGGTGGTGCGGGAATATTGCGGATAGAGCGGGAGCAGAACGATGCGGTCCGGTCCCCATTGCTTGACTTGTCGCACCGCTTCATCGGTGAAGGGATGCCAATAACGCATAGCGATGAAAACCTTGACCTCTCCGCCAATGGCGGCGGTTAAGGCATCGGCTTGATCCTGGGTCAGCGGCAGCAACGGCGAGCGTCCACCGATCTTGGCGTAAATCTCACGGGCGATTGGAGCCCGCTTCTTTGAGATGTACCAGGCCAAGGCGCGCCGGATTGGACCAGGTGCGCCGATGATGGCCGGATCGTTGAACAGGTTGAACAAAAAGGGCCGCACGGCCTCAGGGGAATCCGGCCCGCCCAGATTGAACAGAACAACCGCCAGCTTCGCCATGGTTTCAGCCCTTCCAGCCCGTCACCTTTTGCGCCAGACGCGCCACATTTTCCGGCGGGGTCTGGGGAATGATTCCATGGCCAAGATTGAAAACAAACGGCCCCTTGGCGGCAATCGACAAAATACGGTCAATAGCCCGATCTAAGGCTTCACCGCCCGCCACCAGCATGATGGGGTCGAGATTACCCTGCAACGTCACATGGGGTTGCAGTTCCTTGACCGCCCATTCCAGGGGAATGCCGGTGTCCAAACTGACCGCATCGACGCCAGTCTGTTCCACATAGGGCTTATAAAGGGCGCCAGCACCCCTTGGGAAGCCGATGAAGGGGATACCGGGGCGTTCAGCCTTAATCCGCTCCACAAGCCGTTTGGTGGGCTCTATGACCCATTTGGCGAATTCATCTTCCGGCAAAGCTCCGGCCCAACTGTCGAAAAGCTGAATCGCTTCCGCACCATGGTCAATCTGGGTGATTAGATAATCGCCGGTGGCTTGAACCAGAAGGTCAATCAGAGCCTTGAAAACCTTTGGCTGGCCATAAGCCAGCTTTTTGGTTTCAACGAATTCCTTCGATCCGTGACCCTCGACCATGTAGGTGGCCACCGTCCAAGGGGCACCGGCGAAGCCAATCAAGGCAGTCTTTTCAGGAATAGCCTTGGAAAGACGCGATACGGTTTCAAAAACCGGAGCCAGATGGTTCTTGAAGTTATCGAGCTTCAGCGCTTTCAGACTGTCAAGATCGCGCACAGGCGTCAGAACCGGTCCTTCGCCTTCCTTGAAGGCGACATTTTGTCCCAGGGCATCAGGCACAACCAGGATGTCGGAAAATAGGATCGCAGCCGAAAAATCATAGCGGCGTAGCGGCTGTAAAGTGACTTCCGTGGCCTTTTCCGGCGTGTAGCACAAATCAAGAAAGCCGTTACAGCTTTGGCGGACCTGACGGTATTCCGGCAAATAGCGTCCGGCCTGGCGCATCAGCCAGAAAGGCGGAGGGGTGACGGTTTCCCCCTTAAGGGCGCGCAGGAAGGGTTTGTCCGAGCTTTTGCTGGTTCCGGTCACGGGGCTCACCTGGCTTTTGGCGTTATTCAAGGCTCTCTTCAATACAGGTCTTAGATAGGTAAGAAAAGGTAGCTGTGATAGTGGATGCCTGTGGATAACAAGGATTGGGACTCGTCCACACTTTTTCCAGCGAGTCGCACCCGATTCTCAGACCTTGTGGAAAACTGTGGATGAGTATGAGGAAAACTTTTTCAAGGCTTTGATTCAAAAAGTGAATCTCTGTGAAAAATTTTTTCGGGCAAACGGGGATGTTTCCCGATTTTTCCACTTCTCCACGATTCTCGCCACTAGGTGCCAAGATTCGCTCACAGGAGGGTCGTCGCGTTTATTCCTTGGTGGCGAGCGTGCAACAAATTCGGCACAATCCGGAAAACAGTGGGGTTATCCCCGAAGTTCCTCGTTATCCACAGGCTGGATTCTGCTTTCGTGCCCACCAAACGCTTTCATCTGCATCTGGTTTCAGACGCCACCGGCGAAACCGTCTCCTCGGCGGCGCGCGCCTGTCTGGTTCAGTTCGAGAATGTCGAACCCATTCAACATATGTGGTGGCTGGTCCGCACCCAGGGTCAGGTGGAACGGGTGATCGCTGGGATCGAGGCTAGTCCCGGTCTGGTGTTGGCAACCGTTATGGACAGTGCGGTGCGCGGCCTTTTGGAAGAGGCCTGCCGCCATATGCATGTGCCTTGCGTTTCCCTGCTGGATCCGGTGATGGCGGCGTTGGCGGGATATCTGGATACGGAATTCGGTACTCAGCCGGGCCGCCAGCATGTTCTCGACGCCGAGTACTTCAAGCGTATCGACGCCATGCATTTTACGCTGGCCCATGATGACGGCCAGTTGCTGAGCGAGTTGGACGAAGCTGATCTGGTTCTGGTGGGGGTGTCGCGCACGTCCAAGACGCCGACCAGCATGTATCTGGCCAATCGCGGCCTGAAGACTGCCAACATCCCGCTGATTCCCGGTATGCCGCCGCCACCCGAACTGTTGGCCGCCAAGCATCCGCTGATCGTCGGTCTGACCAAGGAACCCAAAAGCCTGACCGATATCCGCAAGGCCCGTTTGCAGTTCCTGAACCAGCAGGATGAAACCGATTACGCCGATCTTGACCGGGTGAAGGAGGAAGTGGCCATGGCCCGCCGTCTGTTCGCCCAGAACAATTGGCCGGTGATCGATGTCTCCCGCCGTTCGATCGAGGAAGCTTCGGCCGCCATTCTTCAGCTTTATATTCGCCGCAAAGGCCAGCCGGTGGAGGGCGTGGTATGAGGGATGTCATCCTGGCTTCCACCAGCCAAACCCGCATCGCCATGCTGGCGGCGGCAGGAGTGGCTGTAAATTCCATGCCCCCCGGCGTTGACGAGGACGAGGTCAAGCGTGCCCTGAAGGCCGAAGGTGCTTCTGCCGCCGATGCCGCTATCGCGCTGGCGGAGTTGAAGGCCACCCGGATATCGCGGCGTTTCTCCGATGCCTTGGTGATTGGCGCCGATCAAATGTTGGATTGTCAGGGGCAATGGTTCGACAAGCCCGTCGATCTGGCTGCGGCGCGTCTGCAACTGCAAAGTCTGCGCGGAAAAACCCACCATTTGCAAACCGCCGCCGTGGTGATGCTGAACGGCCAGCGTATTTGGCATCAGTTGGATAAAGCGTCCCTGACCATGCGTCCGTTCAGCGACGCGTTTCTTGACGATTATCTCAGCCGGGCCGGGGATAAAGTTCTGTGGTCGGTCGGCGCTTATCAGTTGGAAGGTTTGGGCGTTCAACTGTTTTCCCGCATCGATGGCGGCTATTTCGGCATCCTCGGCTTGCCACTTTTGCCCTTGCTCGATTTTCTGAGAACCCACGAGGTGATTGCATCATGATCCTGACCGGTAAGGCCAAATTGGCCGGCGTTATGGGATGGCCGGTCGGCCATTCCCGCTCGCCGCGTCTGCATGGCTTTTGGCTGGAACAGTACGGTATCGACGGCGCTTATCTGCCGTTGCCGGTTGCGCCCCAGGATTTCGCCGATATCTTCCGGGCTTTGCCGCGTATGGGTTTCAAGGGCGCCAATGTCACGG
>JASLCK010000141.1 GCA_030151865.1 Rhodospirillaceae bacterium
CTGGTGGATCAACCGGCCTGGGAACGCATCAGCGGTCCGTTCGTGGAAAATCTGAAGCGCCTGGGCATCGAAGCCACCATCCGTTCGGTCGATGCCAGCCAGTACAAAAATCGCCTCGACGCTTTCGATTACGACATGGTGGTCGATGTCTGGGGCGAAAGCGAATCGCCCGGCAATGAACAGCGGGAATTCTGGGGCAGCAACACCGCCGACCAGCAGGGCAGCCGCAATGCGGTGGGTATCAAGAACGCCGCCATCGACGCCCTGATCGATCAGGTGATCGCCGCCCCCGACCGCGAAGCCCTGGTGACCCGCGTCCATGCCCTGGATCGGGTGCTGCTGTGGAACAATTATGTCATCCCCCACTGGCATATTGCCGTGGACCGGGTGGCCTATTGGGACAGGTTCGGCATTCCCGCCCAGACGCCCAAGCGCGGGGTGGAACTGATGTCTTGGTGGATCGACGCCGCCAAGGCGCAGAAGCTGTCGGCCTCCAAGGCGTCGGCCCGCTGATATGCTGGCCTATGCGATCCGCCGTCTTCTGCTGATCCCGCTGACCCTGTTCGGGATCATGCTGGTCAACTTCATCTTCGCCCAGATGGCCCCCGGCGGTCCGGTCGAACAGATGTTGCTGAAGGCCCAGGGCCAGACGGTCGAGGCCGCCGCCCGCGTTTCGGGCAGCGGCGGCGGGGAATTGGCGTCCCCCAACGGCGGCGGGTCGGGCGGGTCGGCGTCACCCCAATATCGCGGGGCGCGCGGGCTTGATCCCGCCTTCGTGGCCGATATCCAGCGCCAATTCGGCTTCGACAAGCCGCCCGCCGAGCGTTTTGCCAAAATGCTCGGCGATTATCTGCGCTTTGATTTCGGCAAAAGCTTTTTCCGCGACCGCGGCGTGATGGAACTGGTGTTGGAAAAGATGCCGGTCAGCATTTCGCTGGGGCTGTGGAGCACGTTGATCATCTATCTGGTGTCGATCCCGCTGGGGATATCGAAGGCGGTGCGCGACGGCTCGGCCTTCGATATGTGGACCAGTTGGACCATCATCATCGGTTATGCGGTGCCGGGTTTCCTGTTCGCCATCCTGCTGGTGGTGCTGTTTGCGGGCGGCAGTTTCTGGCACCTGTTCCCGTTGCGCGGCCTGACCAGTCCGGGTTGGGAAAGCCTGTCGCCGACGGGCAAGGTCTTGGATTATTTTTGGCATATGGCGCTGCCGACGGCGGCCTTGGTGATCAGCGGTTTCGCCAGCCTGACCATGCTGACCAAGAACAGCTTTCTGGAAGAGATCAACAAGCAATATGTGGTGACGGCGCGGGCAAAGGGGCTCAGCCAGACCCGCGTTTTGTACGGCCATGTCTTTCGCAACGCCATGCTGCTGGTGATCGCCGGTTTCCCGTCGGCCCTGGTGGGCATTCTGTTTACCGGCGCGCTGCTGATCGAAATTATCTTCTCCCTCGACGGGATTGGCTTGCTGGGCTACGAAGCCGTGCTGAACCGCGATTATCCAGTGATTTTCGGCACTCTTTATTGCTTTGGCCTGATCGGCCTGCTGCTCAATCTGATCAGCGATCTGACCTATAATTTCGTCGATCCCCGGATCGATTTCGAGCAGCGGGGGTGACAAGGCCGATGACTTTGACGCCCCTGACGCGCCGCCGTCTGCATGCCTTTCGCGCCAATCGTCGCGGCTTTTGGTCGCTGTGGATTTTCCTGGTGGTGTTCGGCCTCAGCCTGTGCGCCGAACTGATCGCCAATGACCGGCCTTTGCTGGTGTCCTATGACGGGCAGTTCTATGCGCCGATCCTGAAGGACTATCCCGAAACCACCTTTGGCGGCGATTTTCTGACCGATGCCGATTACCGCGACGCTTATCTGGCCGGACGCATTGCCGAACATGGCTGGGCCTTGTGGCCACCGATCCGCTATGGCGCGCAGACCGTCAACTTCAACACCCCGGTGCCCGCCCCGTCGCCGCCCACCGCCGATAACTGGTTGGGCACCGACGATCAGGGGCGCGATGTGGCGGCGCGGCTGATTTACGGGCTGCGCCTGTCGATCCTGTTCGGGCTGGCGCTGACGGTGGTCAGTTCGATCATCGGCATCACGGCAGGGGCGGTGCAGGGTTATTTTGGCGGCAAGGTCGATTTGCTGTTTCAGCGGTTTTTGGAAATCTGGGGCGGGCTGCCGCAGCTTTACATTCTGATCATCGTCGCCAGTGTGTTCGTGCCCAGCTTCTGGACCTTGCTGGGTATTCTGGCGCTGTTTTCCTGGACGCAGCTTGTGGGCGTGGTGCGCGCCGAATTTCTGCGGGCACGCAATTTCGATTATGTGCGGGCGGCCCGTGCGCTGGGCATGGGCGATGGGCGCATCATGCTGCGCCATATCCTGCCCAACGCCATGGTGGCGACCATGACCTTTATGCCGTTCATTCTGAACGGTTCGATCATCTCGCTGACCTCGTTGGATTTTCTGGGGTTGGGGATGCCGCCCGGCTCGCCTTCGCTGGGCGATCTGGTGCGGTTGGGCAAGGAAAACCTGCAAGCCCCCTGGCTGGGGCTGACCAGCTTTGTCGTGCTGGCGTTTTTGATGTCGCTTTTGGTGTTCATCGGCGAAGCGGTGCGCGACGCCTTTGACCCGCGCAAACTGAACTAGGCAAGACGGATCGCGATCATGAACCAGACGGATATCCATCCCTTGCTGTCGGTGAAGGACCTGCAAGTTTCGTTCGGCCAGGGGGTCGAAGCGGTGCGGGCGGTCAAGGGCGTGTCGTTTGAGCTGAGCAAGGGCGAAACCCTGGCTTTGGTGGGCGAATCGGGCTCGGGTAAGTCGGTGACGGCGTTGTCGATCCTGCAATTGCTGCCCTATCCCCGCGCCCATCATCCGGGAGGCAGTATCCGGCTGGACGGCCAGGAATTGCTGGGCGCCCCGGAAAAATTGCTGCGTCAGGTGCGCGGCGGGCGGGTGGCCATGGTCTTTCAGGAACCCATGACCAGTCTGAACCCGCTGCATTCCATCGGTCGTCAGATCGGCGAGGTGCTGGAAGTCCATCGCGGTCTGTCGGGCAAGGAACTGCGCGAGCGTGTGGTGGAACTGCTGCATCTGGTCGGTCTGCCCCAGTTCAAAGACCGCCTGTCGGCCCTGCCGCACGAGCTTTCCGGCGGGCAGCGCCAGCGGGTAATGATCGCCATGGCCCTGGCCAACGAGCCCGATCTGCTGATTGCCGACGAACCGACGACGGCGCTCGACGTTACCATCCAGGCGCAGATTTTGGCCCTGCTGAAGGATTTGCAGGCCAAGTTCGGCATGGCCCTGCTGCTGATCACCCACGATCTGGGGGTGGTGCGCAAGATGGCCGAACGGGTGTGCGTCATGCAAAACGGCGATCTGGTGGAACAGGGCAGGGTGGCCGATGTCTTTGACCGGCCCCAGCATCCCTATACCCAGCGGCTGTTGGCCGCCGAACCCAAGGGCGCGCCCAATCCGGTTGCCGCCGATGCACCCGAGATCATGCGCGCCGATGGCCTGAAGGTCTGGTTTCCGGTCAAGAAGGGCGTGTTTCTACGGGTTGTCGATCATATCAAGGCGGTGGATGGGGTGGATGTGGCGGTGCGCCAGGGCCAGACTGTCGGTGTGGTGGGTGAATCCGGTTCGGGCAAGACCACGCTGGGGCTGGCTTTGCTGCGGCTGAACAAGTCGCAAGGCCCGGTGGCCTTTCTGGGCAAGCCTATCGATGCCCTGACGCCGCGTCAGGTGCGCCCCTTGCGCCGGGAAATGCAGATGGTCTTTCAGGACCCTTACGGGTCGCTCAGCCCGCGCCTGTCGGTGGGGCAGATCATTGCCGAAGGGCTGGAGGTGCACAAGATCGGCCAGTCCGACCGCCAGCGCCGCGACATGGTGGCCGAGGTGTTGGTCGAGGTCGGGTTGGATCCCGCCACCCAGGACCGTTATCCCCACGAATTTTCCGGCGGTCAGCGTCAGCGTATCAGCATCGCCCGCGCCCTGGTGCTGAAACCCCGCTTCATGGTGTTGGACGAACCGACCAGTGCGCTCGATGTGTCGGTGCAGGCTCAGATCGTCGATCTGCTGCGCGATTTGCAGGCCCGGCACAAACTGGCCTATCTGTTCATTAGCCACGATCTCAGGGTGGTGCGCGCCCTGGCCGATCATCTGGTGGTGATGAAGGATGGCCGTGTGGTGGAAAGCGGGTCGGCCGACGCCGTCTTTACCGCGCCCCAGACCGATTACACCCGCGCCCTGATGGCCGCCGCCTTTGATCTGCGGGTGGCGTAACGGGGACGTGGTAACCGGCTAACACCACCGCCTGTGCGGGTTCGATTACTCTCTTGCCCATAACAAGGATCGCCCAAGCGGTCCGGCTAAGGGAGTATCAACGTCATGGCGAAAAAGATTCTGATGATCACCGGCGACTATGCCGAGGATTACGAAACCATGGTGCCGTTCCAGGCGCTGCTGGCGCTGGGATTTACCGTGCATGCGGTTTGTCCGGGCAAGAAGGCGGGCGACGCCATCGCCACCGCCATCCATGATTTCGAAGGCGCGCAAACCTATTCGGAAAAGCGCGGCCATAACTTCACCTTGAACGCCAGTTTCGACGATATCGCGGTGTCGGCTTACGACGCCCTGGTGATCCCTGGCGGACGGGCGCCGGAATATCTGCGCCTTGACCCCAAGGTTCTGGCGGCGGTTCGGCATTTCTTCGAAGCCAGCAAGCCGGTGGCGGCGATCTGCCATGGGGCGCAATTGCTGGCCGGGGCGGGTGTGCTGCGGGGGCGCATCTGCTCGGCCTATCCGGCCTGCCGCCCCGAAGTGGAATTGGCGGGCGGCACCTATGCCGATATCGCCATTGATGCCGCAGTGACCGACGGCGTTTTGGTGACGGCCCCGGCCTGGCCCGCTCATCCGGCCTGGATCGCACAATTCATCACGGTTTTGGGCGTCAAGGTTGTGCACTGAGCCAAGGCTTGCCATCTGATAGGAAGTGCCGGGCGCAAAGGATGCGTCCGGTGTTTCCGGCATATGGCGGGGACGGGCATGTGCGAGATTTTTATCAGCGCCGAACCGGCGCTTTACGACAGCAAGGCGCGGTCATTGCGGCTGCACGGCGTTTCCACCAGCATCCGCCTGGAAAATCTGTTCTGGACGGTGCTGGACGAAATCGGCGCGCGCGACGGCATGACGCTGAACCAGCTTTTGACCCGGCTTTACGACGAATTGGCCGAGCGGGAGGGCGAAACCGGTCGAGAGATCGGCAATTTCGCATCTTTTCTGCGGGTCAGTTGCGCCCGCTATCTGGCCTTGCAGGCCCAGGGGCGTATCCCAAAAGACCGCACGGTGCCGCTGCGCAGCCTCGACCCGGCCTGGGTGCTGGCCGGGGAAAGGCTGGCGGACCCGCTTACACCTTGACGCCGTAGACCAGATAATTGACGTCCAGCGACGGGCAGCGTTCCCACAGATCGCGGCTCATATCGAAGCGGATGCCTTCCAACGACTTGGTAACGATCCCGGCGCGGCGCAGGGCGGCGGCCAGTTCGGACGGCTTTAAGAACTTCTTCCAATCGTGGG
>JASLCK010000336.1 GCA_030151865.1 Rhodospirillaceae bacterium
CCTGCAAATGCCGTTCGATCAGCAGGTTGGCCGATTTCCAGCCCAGGCTCCAGGCGGCGGGGGTGGGCACGGTGCGGCTATCGACGGAAAAGAAATTGCGGCCTGTAGGCAGCACGTCGGGACGTCCCCGCGTCGGTGCGCCCGAAGGACCGGCAGGAACGAAGCGCCCGGCCAGCCCGCGCAACAGGCCATCCATTTCCGCCGGACCGCACTCGCTGACGGCGGGGCGCAAATGGGCGTCCACCCAGGTCAACACCGCGCGGGTCCGTTCCCCTGGGGTGGGCTTGGCGTCTTGCATGACGTCGCGGGCCAAGAGTTCCAACCGCTCGATGGTATCGCCTGCCGTGCGCCAGGGATCATCGGTCAAATCGGCCAAGAGGCTCGGGCGTGGGCCGGTCCAGGGATCGGCCATCTTGCAGTCCAACGGGTCAAAACCCAGACCCAGATCGTCGGCCATGGCGCGCAGCAGGGACGCCTGATCGCCAGCCTGACCACGGGGTGCGCGGGCCAGGGCCACCAAAAGATCGGTCAATTGATCGCCCTGAGGGGAAACACCAAAGATATGCAGGCCGTCGCGGATCTGAAGTTCCTTCAGTTCGCACAGATGGTTGTCCAGCTTCTTCAGGGCTTCGTCGGGGTTTTCATCGGGATCGATGCCGCAATCCTTGTCCAACCCGCTGGTATGGGTCAGGGCGATGATCTCGTCGCGCAGCACCTTAAGGCGGCGCGGATCAACGGCGGATGCTTCGTAATATTCGTCCACCAGCCGTTCCAGATCGCGCAGCGGGCCATAGCTTTCGGCCCGCGTCAGTGGCGGTGTCAGATGGTCGATGATCACCGCCTGGGCGCGGCGCTTGGCCTGGGTGCCCTCGCCGGGATCATTGACGATGAAAGGATAAAGATGGGGCAGGGGGCCGAACACCGCTTCGGGAAAGCA
The DNA here is from genome assembly GCA_030151865.1 of Rhodospirillaceae bacterium. Taxonomy (GTDB): domain Bacteria; phylum Pseudomonadota; class Alphaproteobacteria; order Rhodospirillales; family Magnetospirillaceae; genus JASLCK01. The sequence continues at coordinate 938 of JASLCK010000336.1, forward strand.
GGCGTTGGACAGGGCCAGGGATTTACCGGGCAGCCATTCCAGGGTGCCATGTTTGCCCATATGGATCAGGGCATCGGCGCGGAACCCGTCGCGCATCCAGGCATAGAACGCCAGATAGCCATGCGGCGGTACCAGATCGGGATCGTGATAGCTGCTGGCGGGGTCGATGTTATAGCCGCGCGCCGGTTGCACCCCCACCACCACATCGCCAAAGCGCAGGGCGCTGATGACGAAATCACCACAGGTCAGACGACCCGGCACGAAATGGGGATCGGCCTGGGGTTCGCCCCAGCGTTTGGTGACGGCAGTTTTGACCGTGTCCGGCAGGCTGTTGAAAAAGGCCATGTAGTCGGGCAGGGCCAGGGTTTCGCGCACATCGCGCCCCAGCCGTGCCGACAGATCATTGGTGGCCCCTTGCTGGACAAGGCGCATCAGGTCGGCGGAATCGGCGGGAACGTCGCCGGTGCGATAGCCCGCCGTTGTCAGGGCGCGCAGCACTTCCACCGTTGCCGCCGGGGTGTCCAGGCCGACGCCGTTGCCGACCCGCCCGTCGCGGTTGGGATAATTGGCCAAGACGATGGCGACGCGCCGCTTCGCTGGGGATTTGCGTCGCAACGCCGCCCAGTTGGCGGCCAATTGCGCCATGAACTCCACCCGGTCGGCCAGGGGGACATAGGTCACCACATCGCACTGGGTGGCCTGATCGCGCCGTGCCGCCGCTTTGAAAGAGACGGCGCGCCCAATGATGCGGCCATCCACTTCCGGAAGAGCCACGTTCATGGCGATGTCGCGGGCCGACAGGCCGGTGGTCCCGGCCCGCCACGCCGCTTCGGTTCCGCCCGAAAAGATCACCTGAAGCACCGGGCAGTCGGATGCGGCGAACGGTCCGTCCTGGATGCGCCCAGGTGACGACACGGCAAAGCCGGTGCCGTTCAGAATGACGTCGGGCGGACAGTCGGCCAGCAGTTCCGAGACCGTGGCGGCGCTGATCGGATCTTTCAGGCTGGAGACGAACAGCGGCAGCACGTTCATCCCCTGAACCCGCAAGGCGGCGGCCAGGGCGTCGAGCGCCGCCAGATTGCCTGCCTGCACCAAGGCGCGATAGACCACCAAAGCGGCCACCGGGCGCCCGGCAATCCAATCGGGGGCGGTTTGTGCCTGTTCCAGGGTCAGGCCGGGCGGATACAACCCCGCCGATGGCAGGGGGGCGGGTTCCCGCCAGTCCAGGCCAAGACCGATCAGATCACCGCAATAATGCAGAAATTCCAGACCGTTGCCCGGTCCGCCCTGTACCAGATATTGCCAAAGCCGATGGGCGGTTTCCGGGGCGATGTTGTTCCAGGCCGACAGGTCGGCGTCCGGCTGATCGTCGCCCGGCAGAAAAGCCAGGGGAATGCCCTGAGCGCGGCAGCAGGCGGCAATCTGTTCGACCCCATAGGGCCAATAGCCGCGTCCGCCGATCAGGCGCACCACCACCAGTTTGGCGTGGCGCAAGACCTGATCGACATAAAGGTCCACCGACATGTTGTGGGACAACTGCATCAGATTGGCCAGCCGCAGCTCAAAGGCGGTCAATTGCCCCTGAGCCGCCGCCAGACAAGCCAGTTCGCTGTCGGCGGCGGACAGAACCACCACATCGCCGGGAGTTTGCCCCAGATCGACGGCTTCCGAGCCGTCGGCGATCAGGCCGGGCGTGGCGGCAAGCAGATGCATTGTCGGGTGTGCTCCGTCAGGCGGTGATGGCGGCGGCGATGGCGTCGCGGTTCAGCCCTTTGAGGCCGATCACCACCAGCGCGCCGTTACGCGCCTCGCCCGGTTTCCAGGGGCGGTCGTAATAGCCGTTGACCCTGGCCCCCACCGCCTGGATGACGTGGCGCATTTCCTTGCCGGAAACCGCGACAAAACCTTTCAGGCGCAGGATATCGAAATCGGCGATGATCTTTTGCAGACGCGCCGCCAGCGCCACCGGATCGGCCTGGACCGGCAGCGGCACGGCGAAGCTTTCAAAGTCGTCGTGGTTATGCTCTTCCTCGCCGTCATGATGGCTGGGACGCATCTCCAGATCGTCTTCCGCCGCCGCTTCCAGACCCAGCAGAACGCGGGGGTCAACCTCGCCGTGACGGGTCGCCACCAGCTTGACGCCGGGGCGCAGCTTGGCGCGCAGATCGGCTTCGATACCCGCCAGAATCTGGTCTTCGACAAGGTCGGATTTGTTCAACAGCACCATGTCGGCGCAGGAAATCTGATCCTCGAACACTTCCTCGACCGGGTTGTCGTGATCGGGCCGCGCCATCTGTTCGGGCGTCGAGGCGAAGCTGCCCGCCTGGAAGGCCGGGCCGTCAACCACGGCGATCACCCCATCCACCGTCACTTTGGAGCGGATTTCCGGCCAGTCGAAAGCTTTGACCAGCGGCTTGGGCAGGGCCAGACCCGATGTTTCGATGACGATGTGATCGGGCGGGTCGGCGCGGTGGATCAGCTTTTCCATGGTCGGCAGAAATTCGTCGGCGACGGTGCAGCACAAACAGCCGTTGGCCAGTTCCACGATGTCGTCTTCGCGGCAGCCCGCCACCCCGCACGAGGCCAAAAGATCGCCATCGATCCCGACATCACCGAATTCGTTGACGATCAGGGCGATGCGCTTGCCGTTGGCATGGGCCAGCAGATGGCGCACCAGCGTGGTCTTGCCCGCCCCCAAAAAGCCGGTGATGACGGTGGTGGGGATCTTCTTGAAACGGCTCATCGGATATCCTTCAGCACAAGGGGCAGACCGGCGGCGATAAAGACGACGCTTTGACATTGGGCGGCGATGATCTGATTCAAGCGCCCGGCATGATCGCGGAAGGCCCGCGCCATGGCGTTGTCGGGCACGATGCCCAGCCCCACTTCGTTAGAAACGAAAATAACCGGACCGGGCAACGCGGCCAGACCGGCAGCCAGATCGCGCCCGGCAAGATCGATATCGCGTTCGGCCATCATCAGATTGGTGACCCACAGGGTCAGGCAGTCCACCAGCACCACGGCATCGGAAGCGGCGGTGCGGGTCAGGGCATCGGCCAGTTCGAGCGGTTCTTCGTGCGTGACCCAGTTGACGCCGCGGCGGTCCTGATGGTGGTGGATGCGCTCGCGCATCTCGTCATCCCAGGCGCGCCCGGTGGCCAGATAGCGCAAGGCCAGGCCCGATTGTTCAGCCAGGGTTTCGGCGTAAGAACTTTTGCCAGATCGTGCGCCGCCCAAAATCAGGGTCAGCGGCGGCAAACTGGAATGGGGCCGACCAGTCCCACCGGGGGACAAGGCGGCGGTGGAATGCACCATGGTTGTTCCTCCCTCCGAGGACAATCAGCCGCCGTCGCGCGGGGAGGTCTCCTGGCTTTGG
>JASLCK010000145.1 GCA_030151865.1 Rhodospirillaceae bacterium
CCTTTGCGCCTGGGGTTTCAGCAAGGCGGGCAGATAAATGCTTTCCAACCCCAATCGCACCCCCAAGCGGGCCAGGGCCTTACGGTCGTCGGGGCTCAAGGCCTCGACCTGAGCGGCAGCCCCCCGGCGCGGCAGCGATCCCAGCGCTTCGGCCAATTGCCAGACCAGACCGCGCGCCACGCCGGTCAGGTCGGCGTCACGAGCCCTGAACAACGGCGCCAGTCCATTTTGCAGATGATCAGAAATCCATTGGGTCAGGCGGCGCACCAGAGCATCGCGCGCCGCCGGTTCGATCAGGTCGGACGGCAAAAGCTCGATTGTCGGACGTAATACATCCGGCCCTGCCGCCAACCGGGCCAGCGGCGCGCCATTCCAGAAAATCAGCCCCAGATCATCCAAAGCAAAGGCGTCATCACCATCGGCGGCGACCTGGGCCACCCGCACGGCGATTTCGCCCCGCAAGGCGCGGCTGGCAGCACTGGCGACAGCGCGAGCGGCGTTATGCCCCTCGGCCTGATCGGCGTGAAACCGGAACCCCTCCAAACGCCCAACGAAATGGCCTTCCACCAGGACATCACCAGACCGCGCCACCACCGAGGTCAGATCCTCGTTGTCGCGCAGCTTACGCACCAGAACCGCCGTGCGGCGATCGACAAAACGCTGGGTCAACCGTTCGTGCAGGGCATCGGATAACCGATCTTCCAAAGCACGGGTGCGTTCCTGCCATTGCAGGGCGTCGGGCACCCAATCACCGCGATTGCTGACATAGGTCCAGGTCCGCACATTGGCGATGCGGGTGATCAAGGTGTCCATATCGCCGTCAGTACGGTCCAGTCTTTTGACCTGCTGATCCAGCCAATCGGCGGGAATGACCTCGGCCCCGCTGGTCAGATGGCGAAAGATGGCGGCTTGCAGGCGAGTATGCTGCTCCGCCAGACTTTTGCGGAAATCGGGGATCTGACACACTTCCCACAGCAGCCGGATACGGTCCGGGCGTTGGGCGCGCTTCAGAATATCCTCGTCCTTGGCCAGGGTTTGCAGCGCCAGATGATCGTCGGCGTCGCGGGCGCGGACCAATCCGGGATGATCGGGAAACCGGTTGAGCGAGGCCAACAACGCCTCGACCGAGGTCATGCGCAGGTCGGAATTGCGCCATTGCAGCCGCTTCAGAGCGGGAAAGTTATGGGTTTCCACCGCTTCAACACTTTGTGGATCAATGCCGCCCATATCGGCAGTGGTGCCAAAGGTGCCGTCATTCATATGCCGCCCGGCACGTCCGGCGATCTGGGCCAGTTCCGCCGCTTCCAGACCACGCGGCACCCGGCCATCGAATTTACGCAGCGAGGCAAAGGCCACATGGTCCACATCCATGTTCAGCCCCATGCCGATGGCATCGGTCGCCACCAGATAATCCACCTCGCCCGCCTGATAGAGGCCCACCTGGGCATTGCGGGTGCGCGGGCTGAGCGCCCCCAGCACCACCGCCGCCCCGCCCTTTTGACGGCGCACCAGTTCGGCCAGGGAATACACATCGGATGCCGAAAAGGCGACGATGGCGGACCGCGACGGCAGCCGGGTCAGTTTGCGGGGGCCCGCATAGGTCAATTGGGAAAAACGTGGACGGGAAATGAATTCGGCCCGGGGCACCAGTTTCCTGATCAGCGGCTTGATGGTTTCCGAGCCCAGGAACATGGTTTCCGCTTCACCCCGGGCATGCAAAAGCCGGTCGGTGAAGACATGGCCCCGGTCGGGGTCGGCACAAAGCTGGATTTCATCCACCGCCAGAAAATCCACCCGCCGATCCAGCGGCATGCTTTCCACCGTACAGATGAAATAGCTGGGATGGATGGGAACGATCTTTTCCTCGCCCGTCAGCAAGGCGACGGCAGCGCGCCCCTTCAGCTTGACGATGCGGTCATAATTTTCCCGCGCCAGCAGACGCAAGGGAAAGCCGATCATGCCGGTGCGATGCCCCAGCATCCGTTCAATCGCCAGATGGGTTTTGCCGGTATTGGTCGGCCCCAGCACCGCGACGACGCGCGGCCCGTCCTGGGCAAAGGAATGAAGCGTGCTCATAACGCCATCAGGATGGGCAGGCGCCCGCGAATTGCAAGCGCCGTCCGCACAAAAACGAAACGGCGGCCCGCTTCAAGGGGCCGCCGTCCGTAAACCGACAGGATCACCGATCCGCTTTAGCGGGTGCGGGTGACGTAATCCTTCAGCTGACGTTCCATGCTGTCGAACGCATCGCGCAGGGCAATCTGGATGTCTTCGTTCACATGCGCGTCCTTGGGATCGCGCTTGACCACCAGTTCGGCGCCGGGAACGGTCACGTCGATGGTGATGTGGAAGGGTTCACCCTTACGGTGCATGTTGCCCGAGTTCTTGTGCAGAACATCGACAACGACGCGGCAGCTGATAACGCGGTCGCAAATCTGCTCCAGCTTGGCCGCCTTTTCACGGATACGCTCCTCGACAGCGTCGGAGTGATCAATGCCATGAAATGTGATCTGCAAGGGAATCTGCATGAACCTACTCCGTCGTACTGGTCGCCCCCCATCGGGCAACATATTTGGCCACAAGCGATGCGAAGGTTCTATCCCCCCGCTTTTACCCCTGTTCGCCTGCGTCGCGCATTAGGGGGCCACATACATACCTATTCGACGGGGGAAGAGCAACGTCGCCGTGGCCAGGCGGGACACCTCTGCCGAGGCTGCCGGGCCGGGAGAGGCGCCTTGAACCCTTCCCTCCCTCCCCTCCGGGACTGGGAATTCCCGAGGAGATGATTACAGCGTACTCCCACTTTTGAACGGAAGGGAAGCGGGGAATCTCAATGTTTCACGGCAATTAGCCTTGACTCCGAACCGGTCCCGTTGGGATCAAATTCTCGGATGAACATCAGGGACTTGCGGAAATTCAGGGTTTCCCTCATATCCTCCGCCAGCGCTATGCGCATACTGTTTCAACTTTTCCGAAAAACCCGAGGGCATTCGCGTCATGACCGAAGAAAAACTCAGTTTCCAGGCGGAAGTCAGCAAGCTGCTGGAGATTGTCGTTCACTCTCTTTACAGCAATAAAGAGATCTTCCTGCGCGAGTTGGTCTCCAACGCCTCCGACGCCTGCGACAAGCTGCGCTATGCCGGGCTGACCCAGCCCGAACTGTTGGACGGCGGCAGCGACTTCAAGATCACCATCTCGCTCGACAAGGCAGCGCGCACGCTGACCATCACCGACAACGGCATCGGCATGAACAAGGCCGATCTGGTGGAAAATCTGGGCACCATCGCCCGTTCCGGCACCGCTGCCTTCTTGGCACAGTTGTCGGGCGACGCCAAGAAGGACACCAACCTGATCGGCCAATTCGGCGTCGGCTTCTATTCGGCCTATATGGTGGCCGACAAGGTCGAGGTGATCACCCGCAAGGCCGGTGAAAGCCAGGGCTGGCGCTGGGTCAGCGACGGCAAGGGCGAATTCGTGGTGTCGCCCCAGGACGATGCCGAACGGGGCGCCAAGCTGGTCTTGCATCTGCGCGATGGCGAGGATGAGTTTCTGGAGCCTGTGCGCATCACGCGTATCATCAAGACCTATTCCGACCATATCGCCCTGCCGGTGGTGCTGAAGGGCGAGAGC
>JASLCK010000147.1 GCA_030151865.1 Rhodospirillaceae bacterium
GAACATCCGGCCAGACCAACCGCTGCCGCCGCCCGAATGGTTTCGGCGGCGCTTTCCGGGCTGTGCCCAAAGCCCATTTCCAAATCGGCCGAGACGGGCAGGGCTGTGGCCGCCACCAGCGCGCGGCAATGATCCAGCACGGCTTCCCGACCGATCGTTCCTTCCTGCTGTCCCAGGGCAAAGGCCATTCCCGCGCTGGTGGTCGCCAAAGCCGGGAAGCCCAAAGCCGCCATCATACGGGCGCTGCCAATGTCCCAGGGGTTGGGAATGACGAAGGGAGCAGTGTGCAGGGCTTTAAAGGCGGCTCCGATATTGGTCATGGTGCAGTTTCCTATGAAAATAGGAACATATCATGAACATTTTTAACGTAACGAGGAAGGTAAAAAGTTGATTATTATTCTCATTGCAGATCCAAACAATTTTATGTATTATGAATCCTGAAGTTGGCCTTTGCGAGGTCAGCCTCCCTCTCTTAGAACTGACGCCCGTTCGCGCCCCCCCCCTTAAGCGAACGGGCGTTTTTTCATTTTCTGGCATCGCACAAGAAAAAGCCCGCGGCCTTGATCGGCGCGGGCTTGATGATCTTGGCTGAACGCCTTGGGGGATTAAGCCCGCAAGGGGCGGGCGTGCAGCGGGGTGGGGGCCGAGGGGAAACGCGGGGTGCGCGTGCTCCAGATATTGGCGCGTGCGCCACCGGCCAGAACCAGATCTGGCAATTCCGCCGCCATGGCGGTGAAGGTACGCGGGTCGTCAAAGGACCGGCTAAGCACCAGCGCGCCTTGAATGCGTTCGACCCCACCATGGGCGCGGCGGGTGGCGATGTCATGGGCCAGACCGGAATCGATGGTCACCTGGGTCAGGCAGGCCACCCAGCGCAGGAAAAAATCTTTGATGGGTTCCGCGAATAGATCCCGTTCCTCGGTCAAGGCAAACAGGCCGGGAACGCAGGCGACCATGCCGCTTTGGTAATGCTTGCCCAAGGTGTCGAGCATATTGACCAAACGCTGCCGGGGCGGGGTGACATTTTCCAAAGGCTTGAAGATGTTGGTTTCGAACCAGGCCTGAGTGGACTGGATCACGTCTTCCGCCATCTGCTGCTTGCCGCTGGGGAAGTGGTGATAAAGGCTGGCCTTGCCAAGCCCGGAGGCGGTGGCGATCCGGCTCATGCTGGCACCTTCATAGCCGTAGCGGCGGAAGGTGTCGGCCAGGCGGGCCAGTAATTCTTCTCTGGTCAGCAACGGTGCGGGCATCTGCCTTTTCCCTCGGCAATGCCGCCCGAATACGCTGCCGGGCGGCGTATTGTATCGATACGGTCTGGAAAGTGATGGGAGGCAATCAATCTGCCCCATACACGCTTCCAGACCGAACGTTTCATACAATACGCGGCGCTCTACTTCTGGTCAACAGCATGATTCTGAAAAATTACTTTTTCCAGAAGGGCTTGGACGATTCTCCTTCGACGTCATGCCAAGAAGAACCAATATCTTTTAGCATCCGTTGATCCATTTCTCTCAACAGCTTGCGGTCGCGGGCGCGCCGGGACCATTCATGTAGCAGGTCGAGCATCCGAACGAGTGTTCGGACGATCACATGTTTCCCGGCGGAAAGGGCGTGATTGAAAAAGCCGTCTTTGGCAATTTCCTCCTGCGCCGTTTGCGGATCAGTTTCGATTTCAGGCCAAGTCTTTGTATTGGTTAATAAATCGTTACCATTTTCGGCGGGCAGATGATCGCGGGTCCATGCCACGTGCCAACCGCCCTGACGCAGGATCAGGCGATCCCGATCCATCTGCCGCTCGGCTTCCAGTTGTTCGGCCTGGACGGAGTGGGGATGAAACGTCTGTCGGGTGATTGACTCTTTGTTTGGCATGATTGCACCCATTCAATTTTAAAAATTAACCGGATTGAACCGGTTTCCTCATATGCTATTGACTCATTTTCCGAGTCAATGCAGATATTGACACCATGTCATTATGGATCCCCACTCTTGAAGGCCGCAGCGGTCCGGTTTATCGGGCCATTGTCGATGCCTTAGCCGAAGACGTTGCCTCTGGCCGCTTGCCGCCGGGCAGCCGTCTGCCGCCCCATCGCGATCTGGCCTGGCGGCTGAAGGTCACGGTGGGCACCATCGCACGGGCTTATGCCGAAGCCGCCCGTCAGGGCATCGTCTCGGGCGAGGTTGGGCGCGGCACCTTTGTGCAGGATCCCCGCAGCACGGTCGGCAAGCCTGTGCATGCTTATGTCGCTAGCCGCTCCATCGAGGGGGACGGCATCATTGACATGGCCATCAACCGCCCGTCGGGCGACAATTCGGCAGGTGCCATCGCGGCGGCGTTCCGGCGCTTGGCCGAGCATCCTGACCTGGCCCATCTTTTGGGGTATCAGATCGACAGCGCCCAAGCGCGCTACCGCGAGGCTGGGGCCGCCTGGATGGCGCGGGAGGGAATAACGGCGCCCGCCAGTCAGGTTGTGGTCACGGTCGGCGGGCAGCAGGCGATTGTGGCAACCCTGGCGGCGGTGACGCGCCCTGGCGACGCCGTGCTGGCCGAGGAATTGACCTATCCCGGCCTGAAGGTTGCCGCGGGGATGCTGGATCGCAGCGTTGAGGGCGTGGCGATGGACGGCGACGGCATCATACCCGATGCCTTGGAGCATGCGGTCTCGGGGCGTCCGGGGCGGGTGCTCTATTGCATGCCGACCAATCAGAATCCCACGGCGTTGACCATGTCGGCCCAGCGCCGTCAGGCCATTGCCGATGTAATGCGCCGCCATGATGGCTTGATCATCGAAGACGGCATTTATGCCTTTCTGGCCGATAATCCGCCGCCGCCCTTATGGACGCTGGCACCGGAACGCACGCTTTATATTTCTACCCCATCCAAGACCGTCGCTCCGGCGCTGCGTCTGGGGTTTGTCGCCGCGCCCGATCAATGGGCAACGCGTGTGTCTGCCAACGTCAGCGCAGGCGCCATCATGGTGCCGACGCCAATGTGCGAAGTGTTCGCCATGCTGATGGAAAACGGGCAAGCATTCCAGGCCGCCGATGCGCAAAAGGCTGAAGCCCGCGCCCGTATTGCCCTGGCGGTCGAAGTTCTGGGACCGGAAGTTTGTCCGCCCAATCCATCGATGAATCTGTGGCTACCCCTGCCGCCGCCCTGGCGGGCCGACAGCTTCGCCGCAGAAGCCTATCGCCGCGGCGTGGTGGTGTCGCCAGCCGGGTCATTCGCTACCACCCGGCGTGTGCCGGAAGCGGTGCGGGTCAGCGTATCCGCGCCGCAAACGCGGGGCGAATTGCGCCAGGGACTGGAACTGCTGCGCAAGCTGTTGGCGTTTCCGCCGCTGATGATGGGGATGATGGTCTGATCAGTCTTCGCGCAGAATGGCGTTGATGTCGTCGTCCGGGTCGTCGGAGACCACGGCCTGAACGGCCAGCACATCTTCTTCGGCGAAGTTGAACAGTTTTGGGGCTTTGCGCACCAGGGTCCGCAACAGCCGCTCAGCCCGGTCGGCATCGCGCAGGGCGGCGTCGTCCAATTGGGCGACATAACGCGGCCTTAAAAGCTGGGTCTTGGCGTTATAGATAACCCGGATGGTTTCCAGGAACACTTCCCGCGCGCCATAGGGCAGGCCTTCGCCCCGCTGCATACGATCATCCCATACCCTGAGCAGGCGCAGATTGGTGGTGATGACCTGACGCAGCATCGGCACTTGCAGCTTGCGGAAATAATCCTCCAACTCCTTGTGCTCGGCCCAATGATTGACGCCGTGCCGTTCGTAATTGGCCAGGGTTTCCTCGGCCAGATGGCTGAGGAGCTGGAATTCCTCGCTCAACTCGGTGAAGTCGAGGAACAGGCTTTTGAAGCTTGCGTATTCCTCTGGGCTGAAGACATTGAACCGTTTGGCCGAGCGGGCCATTTCGTCCAATTCCTTCAGCCGTTGTGCCAGACCATCCACGAAACGACGGGCATCGCGGCGGACTTGTTCGGCCGCGTTCATCGGGGAATGTCTGACAACGTGAGAAGAAGAACGCATTTTATCTAATTGGACCTCAAGGATCGGTGACCAACAGTACCACAAAGGTTAAGTGACCACCGAAACCTTTCAGATAGCCATAAAGTCTCTAGCGCTATGTTGTCTTCTTCATCCGTATGAAGCCTGCATCCAGATCGGCCATCAGGTCGCTGACTTCCTCCAAGCCGGTATGGATGCGCAAAGTCGGGCCTTTGGCGTCCCAGCGGGTGGCGGTCCGATGGACCGTGCCGGTGGTGGGCAGGATCAGGCTTTCATAACCGCCCCAGGAATACCCCAGGCCGAAATGTTCCAGGCCATCGATCAGGGCGGCGACAGCTTCGGGGGCGCAAGGCTGCAATTCGAACCCGAACAGGCCGCAGGCCCCGGTGAAGTCGCGCTTCCACAGATCGTGGAAGGGGTCGCTGGGCAGGGCGGGGTGCATGACGCGCACCACTTCCGGGCGATCGCGCAGCCAGGACGCCAGGGCCAAACCGTTTTCCTGATGCTGGCGCAGGCGCACGCCCAAGGTGCGCAAGCCCCGCAGGCCCAGATACACCTCTTCCGCGCCGGCACAGACGCCCGCCGTGGCGATGCTGTCCTTGATGGTGCGCCACAAATCCTCGCGGGCGGTGGTGATCACGCCCAGCATGGCGTCGGAATGGCCGACAATGAATTTGGTGGCGGAATGGATCGATACATCCACGCCCTTGGCCAGGGCGTTGAAATAAAGCGGGGTCGCCCAGGTGTTGTCCATCACCACCAAGGCACCGGCATTGTGGGCGGCGGCGGCGATGGCGGGAATGTCTTGCACCTCGAACGTCAACGAGCCGGGGCTTTCGACAAACACCACCTTGGTTTCCGGGCGGATCAGGCTGGCGATATCACCGCCGATGGTCGGATCGTAATAGGTGGTGGAAATGCCCCAACGGGTCAGTTGGTGGTCACAGAAGTGACGGGTCGGGTGATAGGCGGTATCGACCATCAGCAGGTGATCGCCGCTTTTCAGCAGGGCGGTCAGCGTGCCGGTAATGGCCGCCAGACCAGATGATGTGGAAACCGACCGATAGCCGCCTTCCAGGGCACAGACCGCTTCTTCAAAGGCAAAGCTGGTGGGGGTGCCGAAGCGGCCATAGCGCATCTTGTCGTAGCGGGTCTTTTCCCCGGCTTTCAGCGCCGCGACGGTCGGATAAGTGACGGTGGAAACGTGATAGACGGGGGGATTGACCGCGCCATTGTAATCTTCGGGATGGCGTCCGGCATGCACGATTTTGGTATCAGTTTTCATCGCGACCTGGAAAAGGGTAGGGAAACTCTACCCATCTTTGCATCCCTGGATGACAAAGCCAATATTTCCATGCTTTGCTGCAAGGTGATTTCTGGACGGCGGACGCGTCTCGCGACATATTAAGCACATGCGTATTTGCTTCTTTGGCGACAGCTTTATCAACGGCACTGGCGACCCCACCGGATTAGGGTGGGTCGGTCACGCCTGTCGTGATCTCTGGCGTCCCAATACCGACGCCACCGTCTATAACCTTGGGGTGCGCCGCGACACCAGCGCCGATGTGCTGAAACGCTGGCAGGCCGAAGCCGGGCGACGTCTGGATGAGCAGGACGATAACCGTCTGGTCTTTTCCTTCGGCGTCAATGACTGCCTGATCGAACCGGGCGGGCAGCGGGTTCTGCCGGTCGATACCATGAGTTATTCCCTGGCCATCCTCAGCCGCGCCAAGACCCATGGGCCAGTTCTGTTCGTCGGTCCGCCGCCGGTGGCCAGCGGGTTGGTCAATCAACGCCTTGAGCGTCTGAATATTGCCTTGGAAGAATTGTGCGTCAGCCTGTCGGTGCCGTATCTCGACACTTATTCCTTCCTGGTGGAAGACAGTACCTGGATGGGGGAAGTGCAGTTCGGCGACGGCGCCCATCCGGGGGAAGCCGGTTATACCCGTCTGGCCCATTATGTGAACCAATGGCAGCCCTGGCTGTCCTGGTGGCGCTGACCGGCTCGTCTGAGTATCCTGTGTCTCATGCAAAAACGCCCCGTTGTCCAGCCAGGACAACGGGGCGTTGATGTTTGCAAGGTAGTGTCCGCTTAGACTTCGACCGGCGTATCGTCGGCCAAACCCCATTCCGCCCATGATCCGTCATAGACCGCCACATCGTCGCGGCCCAGCAGGTAAAGGCCAAAGGCCAGGACACAGGCGGTCACGCCCGAACCGCAACTGGCAATCACCGGCTTGCTGAAATCCAGACCAGCCTTTTCGAACTTCTGGCGCAGCACCTCGCCCGGCAGGACCGTCTTGGTCTGCGGGTCGATCAGTTCGTTCCAGGCCAGATTGAGGCTGCCGGGAATATGACCGACCTTCTTATGAGGCCAGGGTTCGGGGGCTTTGCCTGCAAACCGTTCCGCCGACCGGGCATCGATCACCTGTTCGCGGTGGTTGTCCAGATTGGCCAGCATCTGCGCCTTGTCGCGCACCAGGAACTGGTTGACGCGGGCCATGAAGTGCCGCTCGCGCGGGACCGGCGGCAGGTCTTCCAGGGCGCGGCCCTCGGCCTTCCACTTGGTCAGGCCGCCATCCAGGACCGCCACGTCGTTATGACCGAACAGGCGCAGCATCCACCAGACGCGCGCCGCCGCGCCGCCGCCGCCCGCATTGTCATAGACGATCACGCGGTTGCCGTTGCCCAGCCCCAGCTTGCGTACCTTGCTGGCAAACTTGACCGAGTCCGGGATCATATGGGGCAGCGGCTTGCTGGTGTCGGACACTTCGTCGATGTCGAAATAGACCGCGCCCGGAATATGTTCGGCGTCATATTCGGCGCGGGCGCTGCGCCCGGTGCTGGGATGGTTCCAACTGGCGTCCACCACGCGCACATCGGGCGCGGCCAAGTGGTCGGCCAGCCAGTCGGTGCTGACCAGCGCGTCGGGATTGGCGTAAGACATGGGACGAACCCCCTTTGTTGTTTTTACTGCTCCAGCCATTCGGGCACGGGCAGATTGCGCTCGCGCAGGAAGGTCGGGTTGAAAAGCTTGGTCTGGTAGCGATGGCCCCAGTCGCACAGAATGGTGACGATGGTATGGCCCGGCCCCAGTTTCTGCGCCACCTTGACGGCGGCCATGACGTTGATGCCCGATGATCCGCCGACGCACAAGCCTTCATGCTTCAGCATATGGAAGATCATCGGCAAGGCTTCCTCGTCGGTGACGCGGACTTGATCGTCGATGGGGGCACCGACCAGATTCTGGGTGATGCGGCCCTGACCGATGCCTTCGGTGATCGATGTGCCTTCAGCCTTCAATTCGCCATGGGCGTAATGATTGTAAAGGGCAGACCCCATGGGATCGGCCAGCACGATCTGAATATTGGGGTTGCGTTCCTTCAGCGCCAGCCCGATGCCCGCCAGGGTGCCGCCGGTTCCGACCGCGCAGGTAAAGGCATCGACCTTGCCGTCGGTTTGATCCCAGATTTCCGGGCCGGTGGTGCGCTGGTGGCCGGTACGGTTGGCGATGTTGTCGAACTGGTTGGCCCATAAGACGCCGCCCGGTTCGCTGGCGGCCAATTCCTTGGCCAAGGTTTCCGAATAGCGCACATAATTGCCGGGGTTGGCATAGGGAACGGCGGGGACCAGCCGCAAATCCGCACCGCACAGGCGCAGCATGTCCTTCTTTTCCTGGCTTTGGGTTTCCGGCATGACAATGACGGTGCGATAGCCGCGGGCATTGCCCACCAGGGCCAGACCAATGCCGGTGTTGCCCGCCGTGCCTTCAACGATTACGCCGCCCGGACGCAGGGTTCCACGTTCCTCGGCGTCTTGGACGATCGCCAGGGCGGCGCGATCCTTGACCGACCCACCAGGGTTAAGGAACTCGGCCTTGCCCAAAATGGTGCAGCCCGTCATTTCCGACGCGCGGTGCAGCTTGATCAGAGGGGTATTTCCGATGGCGTCCAGAAAACCGTCGCGGATGGCGGACATGATTTCTCCAGAAAAAGAAAGTAAAACTCAATCGCAACTAGACTAGACGGGTAGCCTGTTGCGATCAAGCTGTCCAGCGGGCTTTCAGTTTCTCGCGGTTCAGGGCCAGCCATTGCAGGGCGATAATGGCGGTCGAATTGGTGACCTTGCCCGACGCCACCCAGCCAAAGGCTTCATCGGCGGAAACCGCGAAGACGCGGATATCTTCCCCTTCCTCGGGCAATCCGTGGATGCCGCTCAGTTGGTTGGCGTCGATCTGGGCGCAATAAAGTTCGATGGTTTCGCTGGAGGCGCCGGGGGTGACCAGAAAGCGGCAGACATGCACCAGATCTGTGATGTTCACACCGGCTTCTTCTTGGGTTTCGCGAACGGCGACGATGGAAGGGGGCTCGTCTTCCTCGATGATGCCTGCCACCACTTCGATCAGCCAGGGTTCCCATCCAGCCGCCATGGCGCCGGGGCGGAACTGTTCGATCAACCCCACCTCATCACGGTAGGGATCGTAAAGCAGCACGGCGACGGCATGGCCGCGTTCGAACACCTCGCGGGTCATGGGGGCTGTCCAGCCGCCGTCATGGGTGCGATGGCGCAACACATAACGGTCCACCCGGAAATAGCCCTGGAAGGGCGTGGTTTTTTCCAGAACCTCGAAATCCCCGCTCATGCTTTCCCCCTTAATAGGTCCAAAAACCCCCGGTCGCGCCGATGGCGGATGTGAACAGACCCAAAACCAGAATGATCACGATCAGTTGGCGCATGCGGCGCAAGGCGTGTTCGGCGGCGGCTTCGTGGTCCTGTTCCATGGCGTGGCGCAGTTCCTGCCAATAGACGCACCACATGGCGACGAACAGAAACACCATGATCAGGCCGGTGATCTGCATGATGTGGATATGCAGCCCGGCGGCGGCGAAGCCTTCATAGCCATAGATGACCACGCCATAACCGCTCAGCAGAATGGCCGACAGGCACACCCAGGCCCAGCGGAAGAAACGCCGAAACGCCTCGCGCCAGACGGACAGGCGCAAGGGTTCGGGGATCACGCGCAAAGCGGGTTCGAACGCGGCGACGGCGAAGAACATGCCACCAACCCACACCACCGCGGCGATGGTGTGAACAGCCAGAACAAGCGGAATCATCAATGCTTTCCTTCAAGCGCCAGAATGCTGGCGATTTCCTGGGCCAGGGCCCGTATTTCCTGCGCCGCCGTGCCCTTCGGCTGGCTTTCCACCACGCCTTTGCCTTCCATCATGCTGGCGGCGAAGGCGGAGCGGTTGCCGATAGAGCTTTGCGCCAGCGGCATGTTTTCCTGGGCGATCTTTTCGCGCACCACGTCGATCAGCTTGCCGCGCGACGGCAGACGGTTCAGCACCAGCAGGGCGTCGGTCTTTTCCTTGCGGGCCATTTCCAGGGTCGGTTTGGTCGCCCATAAATCCATGGGTGACGGCTGGACCGGCACAACGATCAGACCGGCGGCGCGCACGGCGACGCGGGCGTCGGTTTCGGCATGGGGCGGGGTATCGATCACCAAGAGATCGTAATTGGGTTTCAGCCGATCGATTTCCGACGATAATTTCCAGCCGGGCAGATCAAGGGCGGAAAGAGTGTTACCCTTATCGCCGCGCAAGGAAAACCATGCCGCCAGCGAACCTTGGGGATCGACGTCGAGCATGGCGACCTTGAAACCCTGCGCCGCCCAGGTGACGGCAAGCTGGACCGCAAGGGTGGTCTTTCCGGCGCCGCCTTTTTGTTGCGCCACCGCCACGATTTTCGCCGTCATGCTCAAGCACTCCCCCCGGGTGTTGCTTCATGGGCCTTTTCCCTGGCCCGCGCAAAGGTCGTCTATGCTGAAATCTTGTCTAAGCTGAACTGGTTAGGCGGAATTTTCAAGGCATAGGTGCCTACTTGCCGGGGCGGCTTGGCTCCTTTACGCTCTTGGCTTTC
>JASLCK010000340.1 GCA_030151865.1 Rhodospirillaceae bacterium
AGCCGTACTTTTAGTTACGACTACCTGGAAGGTCAGTTTAACAACATCACTGCCCACGATGATACCACCCATCGAGCGGCTGAAAGTCTGGCGGAAGATGTACGGCTTGCTCTGGCGGCTTATTTTGCCAAAGCAAAGCAGTCACAGAAGTCGCGCTAACCGTGAAACTGGCGGGGAATCGCATAGAGGCTTTTGTCAGCGCGCCTGACAAATCCGCTCGGGCGATTTTGGTTTATGGCCCAGATTCTGGTCTAATCCGCGAACGTCTTGAGCGGATGGCCAAAACTGTCGTCAGCGATCTGTCTGACCCATTCCGTGTCGCTGACATCCCAGGAAACAGTCTAAAGGATGATCCCGCTCGCCTGGCCGACGAGGCGGCGGCGATGGCCTTGACCGGTGGACGGCGGGTGGTGCGTGTCCGTGATGCTGGTGATGGTACGACAGCGGCCATTCAGGCTTTTCTGGAAAACCCCATGGGCGATGCCCTGGTGTTGGTGGAAGGATCGGATCTCAACGCCCGTTCCAGCCTGCGCAAATTGTTTGAAGGTGCCGATAATGCCGTCGCCCTGCCGTGCTATGGCGACGAAGGCAGCAGCCTTCAGGCCGTTATTCACGAAACATTACGGCAAAACAATCTGACCGCCGAACCCGATGCTATCGCTTGGTTGAGCGAATATCTGGGCGGCGACAGAAAACTAACCCGATCAGAGCTTTCCAAACTGGCCCTCTATATGGGGGAACCCGGTCGCGTCAGGTTGGAAGACGCCATGGCGTGTATTGGCGATACCGCATCCTTGTCCATGGATGATCTGTCCAGCGCCACCGGTGACGGTGATCACGCCACCGCGCAGCGGGTCCTGGATCGGCTTTATGGGGAAGGTGTGTCACCGATCGCAGTACTGCGCAGCCTGCAGAAGCATTTTCAGCGCCTGCATTATCTGGCAGGGATTGTCGGTCAGGGAAAATCCATTGAACAGGCCGTCAGCGGTTTACGCCCACCAGTTCATTTCCGGGTTGCCGATAAACTGAAGTCCCATATGACCCGGTGGTCGGCTGACCTGTTGGGCAGCGCGCTGGATTTATTGGTTAGCGCCGAGATTGATTGCAAAACCACCGGCATGCCGGCGCAGGAAATTTGCAGCCGCGCAGTCATGCAGTTGACGCGCATTGCTGGGCGACGTTCAGGTCCGCCCCGTCGGCGATAATATCGAATTTTTCGGGAAGAAATGTGGTTTGGGGCGGTTAAGCGAGGGCCGGACCAGAGAAGAAAGCTGTCCCGGACTTAGCTAAGGACCAACCGAAACCGCCCCACCACATCTGTCGGAATCGACATATGCCATTATATGACACCGCTCCGATTCCGATGTCCAATGAAATCACTAAGACAGATATATGACTGAAGATAGTGGGTATGGAATTCAGAACCACTAAATAAGGGGAGGCTTGTGGCCTCCCCTTATTTTATTCCATATCCAGTTCGCCATCGGTTTCAATGACCGAACGGCCATGCAGACCGCCGCTCAGACGATGTAAGATATCGTCAAGCTGTTCCAAGGTTCCGTATTGAACCGACAGTTCCCCCCCCTTGGGCGAGAACTTGATGGACACTTTCAGCCCCAACAGATTGGATAAATCCCGTTCAAGGGCGACTACATCGGCATCGCGGCCATCATCGGTATCAGCTGCCTTAGCTTTTTCCTTAGCCGGGCCTTTCTGCGACAGCTTTTCAGTCTGTCGGACATTGAGCCCCTTGGAAATGACCTGCTGAGCCAAGCCAACCGGATCTTCGCTGGTCAGCAAAGCACGAGCATGCCCGGCCGTCAGTTGCCCATCATCCAGCATCGTCTTAACAGGATCCGGCAAGCCCAGTAGACGCATGGTGTTGGCCACATGGCTGCGGCTTTTACCGACTGTCTTGGCCAGCTCTTCCTGAGTGTGGGAAAAGTCGTCCATCAGACGGCGATACCCTTCCGCCTCTTCCAAGGGCGACAAATCCTGACGCTGCAAGTTTTCGATCAGGCCGACTTCCAAGGCTTCCTGATCCGTCATCTCCCGAACGATGACAGGAACCTCGTGCAGGCCGGCCTGTTGCGAGGCCCGCCAGCGCCGTTCACCGGCGATGATTTCAAACTGTCCCGGCTTACTGGGATGAGGCCGCGCCAAAATAGGCTGCAAGACCCCCTTTTCCCGCACCGATTCCACCAGATCCTTAATAGCGTCTTCATCAAAGACACGGCGCGGCTGGTATTTACCGGGATGCAGGTTTTCCACCGGCATGGTGCGAATGGCCTTGCTGAGCAAAGCCAAATCGGCGGCACGGGCTACAGCTTCAGGATCGCCAGAAGCCGCCAAAGTGTCGCTGCCTTCCGGCAACGGCTTTACCACCTGAATGATCGGATCGCCCAACAGGGCCGACAGGCCACGCCCCAGATTACGACGACGGGGTTCGTCACTCATGCCCGCACCTTCAATTCACGCTCTCTCTTCAACACTTCACCCGCCAGGTGAATATAGGCTTCCGCCCCGGTCGAACGGTGATCGTACAACAGCACCGGTTTGCCGTGGGACGGCGCTTCGGAAATACGGACGTTGCGCGGGATCACAGTCTTGTAGACCTTATCGCCAAAATATTCGCGTACATCGGCCGCGACCATTTCTGACAGGTTGTTGCGCTTGTCGAACATGGTCAGCACAATGCCGTGCAGTTCCAGGCTCGGGTTAAAGCCCTGCTTGACCCGTTCGATGGTCTTAACCAGATGGCTGATGCCTTCCAGGGCAAAGAACTCGCATTGCAACGGCACCAAAACCGCTTGCGCCGCCACCAGGGCGTTCAAGGTCAGCAGGTTTAAGGACGGCGGGCAATCGATTAAGATATAATCGAAATCCCCATGTTCCAGCAGGCATTCACGCAGACGGGTTTCGCGGTTTTCAAAATCGACCAGTTCGATTTCGGCGCCCGACAAGTCAACCGACGACGGCACCACCCACAGATTGGGAATGCTGGTGTTCAAAACCGCTTGAGCCAGAGTCGCGTCCCCCATCAGTACATGATAAGAGCTGATGGACCGCGCCCCACGGTCAATTCCCAGGCCGGTACTGGCGTTACCCTGTGGGTCGAGATCGACCACCAGGACACGCTTTTTCGTCGCCGCCATTGCAGTTGCCAAATTGATAGCTGTGGTTGTTTTACCAACCCCACCCTTTTGATTGGCGATAGCGATAATGCGGGAAGAATTAACCAGACCGACGCCGTCTTCAATCTCGACCACGATGAACCTCACGCAAATGGAGGATAATGCCGGATGGATCTGACAGGCTGGGTAGCCGATCGACCTGCATAATCCATTCTTTGCCTGCTTCGGTCAATTCATCTTCGCAGTTGCGGCCTTTTAAAAACAGGCATTGCGTCTCAGCGTCGAGGAAATTTTCAGCCATCGACAGCAGTTTTTCCAAAGACGCCAAAGCCCGCGCCGTAACGGCCACCACTGGGAATGGTTTCAGGCTTTCAATCCGCTGATTGTGAATGACCGCCTGAGCCCCGGTGATACGGGCCGCTTCCCGAAGAAAAGCACATTTGCGAGCATCCGATTCTACCAGATGTACAGGCCCCTTGCCCATCACCGCCAGCACCAGGCCAGGGAACCCCGCTCCCGATCCCAGATCAAGAATAGGTCCATCGGGCAAATGTTTGGCCATTTGCGCCGAATCAAGGAAATGCCGTCGCCATAGATCGGGGATGGTGGCGGGACCAACCAGATTGATCTTGCTCTGCCATTTCACCAGAAGATCGGCATAGAGCTTCAGTTTCTCTGCTGTTTCACGTGAAACAGCGGCTTGTACCTGAAACTCTTCAAAGGTTAGAGGACGCTCGCCAATGGTTTGGTTTGTTTCACGTGAAACGCTCATGCGGCATCCTCTTTACCAAGGCGACGAACATGACCCAACAAGGCGGTTAAGGCTGCCGGGGTCATACCGGGAATACGGCTCGCCGCCCCCAGGGTCGCAGGCCGGGCCTTATCCAGCTTCAAGCGAATTTCCGCCGACAGGCTGCCGACGGTGGCATAATCCAGATCGTCGGGAATCGCCAAGCTTTCATCACGACGGAAGGCAGCAATGTCCGCCGTCTGACGATCCAGATAGCCGGCATAGCGGCCTTCAATTTCCAACTGTTCGGCCACGTCGGAACGCAGAGCCTGCAACTGCGGCCACAGTCGTAGTAAATCTTCCCAGGCCATATCGGGATAACGCAGCAGGTCAAAAGCCGATCGGCGTACACCGTCCAGATTGATATTCAGACCATGGGTCCGCAATTCGTTGGGAGTACTGTTCAAGTCCTGCATCAACGCCCTGCCCTCGTTTAAAGCCGTCAGCTTTTCACTAAACAGCTTTTCGCGCAGAGAACCGACGCAGCCCAGGTCAATCCCCTTTCCGGTCAGACGCAGATCAGCGTTATCGGAACGCAGGATCAACCGATATTCCGCCCGGCTGGTAAACATGCGGTAAGGCTCGCTGGTGCCACGCGTCACCAGATCGTCGATCATCACCCCGATATAGGCATCGGCACGATCCAGGATAAAAGGCTTTTCCCCACCGCTGGCGCGAATGGCGGCGTTCAGGCCGGCAATCAAACCTTGGGCAGCGGCTTCCTCGTACCCCGTGGTGCCGTTGATCTGCCCAGCAAAGAACAAGCCCGACATACGGCGGGTTTCCAGATGGGGATGCAGTTCCCGCGGATCGACATAATCATATTCGATGGCATAGCCGGGCCGCAGCATCACCGCTTTTTCCAGACCAGGAATAGTCTTCAACAGGTCAAGCTGAACATCTTCCGGCAGAGATGTGGAAATGCCGTTGGGATAGACGGTGTCATCGTCCAACCCTTCCGGTTCCAGGAAAATTTGATGGCGGTCGCGTTCGGCAAAGCGCACCACTTTATCTTCGATACTGGGACAATAGCGCGGCCCAACGCTACCAATCTGGCCCGAATACATCGGAGCGCGATGCAGATTGGCGCGGATCAGGGCATGACTGGCCTCGGT
>JASLCK010000349.1 GCA_030151865.1 Rhodospirillaceae bacterium
GGTCTTGTCCTATATTGAAAAGCCGGGCGCGCCCGACGTTTTCAAGTTGGCTCCGTCGGCCTTCTGATGAACCAACGGCTTTGATGCGGCGGGGATAGGAAATCTATCCCCGCCGTTTTTTTTGAGGCTACGTCAACAGAACTCCTCGGGAGTTGCGGCTGGATCTCTGCGATCCTTGCAGCCAGTTGGCGTTTTTTCGAGACATCAGCGATTTTGCTATGTCGGCAGGGCTTCCCGCCTGCTGAGCGGCGTCTAAACGCATGCCTTAAAAACACTGAACCCGCCGCCCCAAATAGGGTGCGGCGGGTTTTTGTGTCGTTTGGGCCAACCTATGCGTCGCTTTGGCCAAACTATGTGTCGCTACTCACTACTTAAAACGCATCAGCGCCTCAGCTGCACCCGCTGGTGCTGCCGCAGGTGTTGCACTTCATGCAGGTGCCGTTGCGCACCAGGGTGAAGTTGCCGCATTCGCCGCAGGCGTCGCCTTCATAGCCTTTCAGGCGGGCTTCGCGGATTTGTTCGCTGCGGGCGTCGAATTCGCGGATCATGTCATTCGACGCGACGCTGACCCCGATGGAGGTGGTGGTTTGTTCCACCACGGTTTGGGTCGAGCTGCTCATGCTGGGGGCGACGGCGGTGTTCTTCAGGACCAACAGGTTCGAAGACCGCACATAGCCCTTGCTGGCCAGGCGTTCGACCACCGCGCCGACGGTGGCGGCGGGCAGGTTGCCTTCGACGTTACCCCGGCCGATGCTGTCGGGGGTCAGGTCGGTGGGCTGGACGTGGGCCAGATCGTTGCGGCCCAGATAGCTGATGGCCAGTTCGCGGAAGATGTAGTCGAGGATCGAGGTCGACATCTTGATGACCGCGTTGCCCTCGACCATGCCCGACGGTTCAAAGCGGGTGAAGGTAAAGGCTTCGACGAATTCTTCCAGCGGCACGCCATATTGCAGGCCGATCGACACGGCGATGGCGAAGTTGTTCATCATGGCGCGGAAGGCGGCACCTTCCTTGTGCATGTCGATGAAGATTTCGCCGGCTTTGCCGTCTTCATATTCGCCGGTGCGCAGGTAAACCTTGTGGCCGCCGACGATGGCCTTTTGGGTGTAACCCTTGCGGCGGTCGGGCAGCTTGCGCCGCTGCGCTTGGATCACCCGTTCGACGATGCGTTCGGCGACGATTTCGGCTCGTGCCGCCACCGGCTTGTCGGCCAGTTCCTCGGCCAGATCGGCGGCATCGTCCAGCAGGGCGGCTTGCAGCGGCTGCGACAGCTTCGAGCCGTCGCGATACAGGGCGTTGGCCTTCAGCCCCAGACGCCAGGACTGCATATAGGCGTTCTTGCAATCTTCCACCGTGGCCGAGTTGGCCATGTTGATGGTCTTCGAGATCGCACCCGAGATGAAGGGCTGGGCGGCGGCCATCATGCGGATGTGGCTGTCCACCGACAGATAGCGCTTGCCCAGCTTGCCGCAGGGGTTGGCGCAATCGAACACCGACAGATGTTCGTCCTTCAGGAAGGGGGCGCCCTCCAGGGTCATGGCGCCGGTAACGAAGGTGTTGGCTTCGTCGCACTGGGCCTTGCTGAAGCCCAGATTTTGCAGCATGTCGAAGGAGATGTCGTCCAACTGCGCCGGGGTGAACTTCAGCACGTCGGTGCAAAACTGTTCGCCCAAAGTGTATTTGTTAAAGGCGAACTTGATGTCGAAGGCATTGGCGACGGCATTTTCCACCCGTTCCAGGGCGGCATCGTCAAAGCCCTTGGCGCGCAGGCTGTCATGGTTGATGTGCGGCGCACCCTTCAAGGTGCCGCGACCAACCGCATAGCGCACGATCTCTTCCACATCGCTGGGCTTATAGCCCAGGGTTTCCAGGGCTTGCGGCACCATACGGTTGATGATCTTGAAATAACCGCCGCCCGCCAGCTTCTTGAACTTCACCAGGGCGAAGTCGGGTTCGATGCCGGTGGTGTCGCAATCCATCACCAGACCGATGGTGCCGGTCGGGGCGATCACCGAGGACTGGGCGTTGCGATAGCCAAATTCCTCGCCCAGGCTCAGGGCCTGATCCCAGGCTTCACGGGCGGCGGCGATCAGGGCGTCGTCGGGGCAATTGGCCGAGTCGAGCGGAACCGGCAGAACGGTCAGCCCTTCATAACCGGTGCCCAGACCATAAGCGGCGCGGCGGTGATTGCGGATCACCTGCAGCATGGCATTGCTGTTTTCGCTGTAGCCGGGGAAGGCCCCCAACTCGCGGGCCATCTCGGCCGAGGTGGCATAGGAAACACCGGTCATCACGGCGGTGATGGCGGCGCACAGGGCGCGACCGGCATCGCTGTCATAGGACAGGCCGGTGGCCATCAGTAGACCGCCGATATTGGCATAGCCCAGACCCAGGGTGCGGAAGCGGTAAGACAGCTCGGCAATGCGCGGCGAGGGGAACTGCGCCATCAGCACCGAGATTTCCAAGACCACGGTCCACAGGCGGGTGGCATGCTTGAATCCGTCGATATCGAACGAGCCATCGGCCTTGCGGAAGGAAATCAGGTTCAGGGACGCCAGATTGCAGGCGGTATCGTCCAGGAACATATATTCCGAGCAGGGGTT
>JASLCK010000158.1 GCA_030151865.1 Rhodospirillaceae bacterium
GATCTGATGCGGCTTGGTGTCGCGCAGTTGCTGTTTTTGAACACCCCCGCCCATGCCGCCATCGACACGGCGGTTGAAATGGCCAAAGCGGCGGGCATGACCGGGCTGGAAAAGCTGGTCAACGCCATCTTGCGCCGTCTGTCGCGGGAAGGCCGCGATATGATGGCCGCCCAGGACGCCGAACGGCTGAACAGCCCTGACTGGCTGTGGCAATCCTGGTGCACCGCCTATGGCGAGGATACCGCCCGCGCCATCGCGCGCGCCCATCAGGGGGAAGCGCCCCTGGATATCAGCGTCAAGGGCAATGCCGCCTTGTGGGCCGAACGGCTGGAGGCCGATCTGCTGCCCACCGGCAGCCTGCGCCGTCACCAAGGTGGGTTGGTGCCCACTCTGCCCGGTTATGACGAAGGGGCTTGGTGGGTGCAAGACGCCGCCGCCGCCCTGCCCGCTCGTCTGTTCGGCGACGTTACGGGCAAGCATATCGCCGATCTGTGCGCCGCCCCTGGCGGCAAGACCGCGCAACTGGCCGCAGCCGGAGCGATCGTGACCGCCCTGGACCGCTCCGCCAAGCGCCTGACCCGTCTGGGCGACAATCTGGACCGTCTGGCCCTGACGGCGGAGGTCATCACCGCCGACGCCGCCCAATGGACTCCGCCCGCCCCGTTGGACGGTATTTTGCTGGATGCCCCCTGTTCGGCCACCGGCACCCTGCGCCGCCATCCCGACGCCTTATGGAACAAGCATCCCGACGACATCGCCAAGCTGACCGTCACCCAGGATCGGCTGCTGCGCGCCGCCATCGACATGCTGAAGCCCGGCGGACTGCTGGTCTATTGCACCTGTTCGATGCAGCCCGAGGAAGGGGTCGAACGGATCGACGCTCTACTGGCCGATGACGTGCCGGTACGCCGTGTTCCGATCCAGGCCAATGAAATTGGCGGTCTGGCCGAATTGATCACTCCGGCGGGTGATCTGCGCACGCTGCCATGCCACCTTGCCGAGCAGGGCGGATTGGACGCATTCTATGCCGCACGCCTGGAACGGCTGTAACTCAGCCCGAACCAACAGCCTCAAAGAACGAGAACGCCATGACCCAAGCCCGGCGTTTTGTCCTGCTGGATCGGGACGGAACCATCAATGTCGAGCGCCATTACCTGTCCGATCCCGACCAGTTGGAGCTTTATCCCGGCGTCGGTGAGGCCATGCGCCGCCTGGCGGACCTGGGCTTCGGTCTGGTGGTGATCACCAACCAGTCGGGTATCGCCCGTGGTTATTTCGATCTGGCAACGCTTGCGCGCATCCATGACCGGCTGCGTGATTTGCTGAAGGCCCATGGCGTGCGGCTGGATGGCATTTATCTGTGCCCGCACGGTCCCGACGATGACTGCGATTGCCGCAAGCCCTTGCCCGGCATGGTCAATCAGGCGGTAGCGGACCTGGGGTTCGACCCCAAACGGGCTTTTCTGGTGGGCGACAAGCGGGTCGATGTGGAACTGGCCCGCGCTGTCGGAGCCACCGGCATTTTAGTGCGCACCGGACATGGGGCAAAATCGGTTACTGATCCCAACCTGCCGCCGGGCACGCCGATCTTTGACGACCTGCCCGCCGCCGTGCGTTTTATCGAAGACAGCGTTAAAGGGGAGTAACGCGTCATGAAATTGTCCGCTCTGGTGGTGGTCCATAACGAGGAAGACCGTCTGGCCGCCTGCCTGGAAAAACTGGGTTTTGCCGACGAGTTGGTCGTTGTCTTGGACAAATGCACCGATGGATCGAAGGAAATCGCCCAGCGCTTCACTGACCGTTTGGTGGAAGGAAGCTGGGAACTGGAAGGTCCGCGCCGCAATACCGGCATCGAATTTTGCCAAGGCGACTGGATCGTCGAGGTCGATGCCGACGAGCATATGACCCCGGAACTGGCCGCCGAAATCCGCCAGCTCATCGAAACCACCCGCTTTGCCTATCATGACATCCCGGTCGATAACTATATCGGGGCACGTCTGGTGCGCCGGGGCTGGGGCGCATCGTTTGGCAAGCCCGCTTATCCGGGCCTGTTTCGCAAGGATGCCAAGCGGTGGGGCAATGACCGGGTGCATCCCAGCCTGACCCTGAAGGGCGAAAAAGGCCCGGCCCTGAAGAACCGCATCAACCATTATGTGGATCGCAACATCTCGGACATGATCATCCGTTTCGACCGTTATTCCACGGCGCGCGCCAAGGATTTGCGGGAATCGGGCAAGATCGGCAGCGGTCCCCACAATGTCCGGCGCATTTTTTCACGCTTCTGGCGCTGCTATGTCAGCCGCCAGGGTTGGCGCGAAGGCGGTTACGGCTTTCTGATCGCTTTGTTCGCCGCCCTGTACCCGCTGGTGTCTTACCTTAAAGCCAAATACGAGGATTAAGACCATGCGCATCGTCATGACCGACGACGGCATCCGCTTTGATGGCCGCATCAAGGATGAACAGCCCTTGGGCGGTGCCGAATCGGCCTTTGCCGAACTGGCGGAAACCCTGGCGGCCCGAGGTCATGACGTCAGTGCGCATAACCGTTGCGATTCCGCACTGACCTGGAAGAACGTGCGTTGGACTCCCCTGGACGACAGCCGCGCCGACAAAGGCGTGCCGAAAACCGCCGACCTTTACATTGCCAACCGCTCGAACCATCTGATCCGGCTGTGTCCCCAGGCAGGCAAAAGCGTCTTTTGGATTCATAACCCGGCGGGCTATCTGCTGAAATGGCGCTATCAATGGCCACTGGCCCGCCGCCGCCCGGTCATCGTCTTTTCCAGCCGCAGCCACCTGTCCACCTATCCTGGATGGGCTTTCGACGGTGGGCGGGAAATCATCCCCCTGGGTCTACCGCCCCTGTTTCTGGGTGAACAGGAACGCGCCGCCGTTCCTGCACCCCGCGCCGTCTTTCTGTCCAACCCGCTGCGGTCGCTGGATTGGCTGCTCGACGTTTGGGCCGAGCGTATTTTTCCCCAGGTTCCGGGGGCTGAACTGCATATCTTCGCCGGGTCCTCGATCTATGGCGCAACGGGTGCGGCCAAGGCCGATAAGATGGCCCCGATCCTGAAGCGGGCGGAGGAACTGGCCGAGCGCGGCGTGATCCTGCGCGGCCCGGTGCCCAAAACCCAACTGGTCGAAGAAATGCGCCAAGCCCGCGCCTTCCTTTATCGCGGCGATATCGGCGAAACCTTTTGTTATGCCGCCGCCGAACCCCAAGCCATGGGCCTGCCCGGCGTGGTCGAAGACATCGCCTGCATGAAGGAACGGGTCATCGACGGGCAAACCGGCTTTGTCGTCAAAGGCGAGCAGGCTTTCGCCGAACAGGCCATCGCGCTGTTGACCGATGACGCCTTGTGGCGTGCCCAGCATCGGGCCGCTCTGGCCCAACAAGGCCAATGGGATTGGCAAAAAGCGGCAGAAGCCTTCGAAAAGCTGGCCCAGCCCTGACGTTTCAGAAGCTTAAAGCGGGCTGACCCGTCCCCGGTCGATCCGGTAGGCACGATCCGCCAGACCGTCGCCAAAGGCCGGACTTTGTTCCGACAACAAAATCGACAATCCTTCCGCTTTTAAGGCGCGGATTGCCGCAACGGTCTGTTCCACCACGATGGGAGCCAGCCCCTCGGCCGGTTCATCCAGCAGCAATAGCCGGGGATTGCCCATCAAGGTACGGGCAATGGCCAGCATCTGCTGTTCGCCCCCCGACAGCCGATCGCCGCGCCGGGTCAACAGATCCCCCAGCGCCGGAAATAATTCCAGCAGACGTGGCACCGTCCAGGGGCGAATGGCGCTAGAGGCCGGAATTACGGCAGGCAGGATATCCACCGCCCCATCACCGGCAAAAGCGCTTTGCGTCTGGGTCAGGGTACGACGCCCCACTTCCAGATTTTCCGCCACCGTCAAATCTGGGAAAATCCGCCGTTCCTCGGGCACATAGCCGACACCCAAACGGGCAATGGCATGGGGTGACAGGCCGACCACATCACGGTTGGCATAACGAATGCATCCGCCAGCGGGCCGAAGCAAACCGATAATCGTCTTGAGAAGCGTACTTTTACCTGCGCCGTTGCGTCCAACCAGGGCGATAGCCTCGCCCGCCGAAACCGTCAGGGACACGTCGAAGAGTGCTTGTGCACGGCCATAAAAAGCCTGCACGCCTGAAACTTCCAGGATTTGTTCCGACATCGAATTATCCTACCGCACTGCACATATTTTCAGCAACGCCGCATATTTTTTCATCATTTTCTTGTTTTTCGGACGATAGTCGCTAGCTTCAAAGCTGATCGCCTAAATCATCCTATGGAACCAATATGTCTCCCCGTATTGATCTGCTGAAAGAAAACCTGATCGAAAAGGTCGTGGCTTTCGCGCGCGACCAATTACCGTCGGCCAACCTCCCCGCCGCTGAACGGCTGCTCCGGGCATATTACGACAATGTCGCCCCGGAAGACATCCTCAGCCGCGATCCGGAATCCCTCTATGGGGCCGGGATGGCCCTGCTCAGCTTCGCCCGCCGTCGCATCCCCGGCACGCCGAAGCTGCGGGTCTATCATCCCAGTCCCGACGAGTGCGGTTGGACGTCGGAACATTCGATCGTCGAAGTCGTCAATGACGACATGCCCTTCCTGGTCGACAGCATCACCGCCGCCCTGCAGCGTCAGGAAATCGGCGTGCATCTGGTGGTCCATCCGATTCTGGCAGTGTCGCGCGACACCGACGGCAAGATGACCGACCTGACCGACCAGCCCGCCGATGGCGCGGTGCTGGAAAGTCTGATGCATGTGGAAATCGACCGCCAGACCCCGCAAGCCGCCGAACAGCTGGCCGCCCGCCTGCTGGGCGTGTTGCAAGATGTGCGCGCCGCCGTCGAGGATTGGAGTGCCATGCGTGGACGGATGGAAGCGGTGCTGGAGGAAGTCTCCGCCCTGCCCGCCGGTCTGCCCGCCGAGGAAGTGGCCGAGGCCAACGACTTCCTGCGCTGGATTTATGACGACCATTTCACCTTCCTGGGCTACCGCTCGTTCCGCTTCTCGGCCGAGGGTGCGGTGGAACTGGAAGACGAACATGGCCTGGGCCTGCTGCGCGATCCGTCGCTGCGGGTCTTTGACGAAGAACGCGACCTGGCCGCCATGCCGCCGGAAGTGCAGGCCTTCCTGCGCCGTCCGCAGTTGCTGCTGCTGGCCAAAGGTGACCGCGTTTCCACCGTGCACCGCCCGGTGCCGCTGGACATCATCGTGGTCAAGCGTTTCGACGCCGAAGGCCGCGTGGTGGGCATGTACAACATCGTCGGCCTTTATACCGCCGCCGCCTATACCCGCCCGCCGCTGATGATCCCGCTGTTGCGCCGCAAGGTGGAAAGCGTCGTCGAACGTGCTGGCTTCCTGGCCAACAGCCATGATGGCCGCGCCCTTCAGGCCATCTTGGAAAATTACCCCCGCGACGAGCTGTTGCAGGCCGACGAACAGTCCCTGTTCGACACCGCCCTGGCTATTCTGCGCTTGCAGGAACGTCAGCGAGTCGCGGTGTTCGTGCGCAAGGATGAGTTCGAACGCTTCGTCTCGGCCTTGGTGTTTCTGCCCCGCGACCGCTATGACACCCGCTTGCGCCTGATCGTCCAGGACCTGCTAGAACAAAGCTATGGCGGGCGTGTCACCACCTGGTACACCCAGGTCGCCGACAGCCCCCTGGCCCGTCTGCATTTCATCGTCCGCACCCGCTCGGGCAGCGTGCCGGATGTCGATCTGGCCGAACTGGAATCCCGTCTGGCTGAAGCCGCCCGATCCTGGAGCGACCGCTTGCAGGAAGTGCTGGTGGAAGAGCATGGCGAGGATCGTGGGCTGTCGCTGTACCGCCGCTGGGGCCGCAGCTTCCCCACCTCGTACCTGGAAACCTATGGCCCGCGCACCGCGCTGTTGGACATCGACCGCATCGAAGCAGCAGTTGCCGGTCCAGCCAAGGGCATGGGGCTTTATTTCTATCGCCCGGTGGAAGCCGCCGATACCGAAGCCCGCTTCAAGATCTATCAGGGCGGCCAGCCGGTGGCCCTGTCGGATGTGCTGCCGGTGTTTGAACATATGGGCTTCCGCGTTATCTCGGAAGTGCCCTATGCCCTGCGCCGCGACGGCGAGGATCCGGTGTGGATCCACGATTTCACCATGGCCGCCATCGACGGCAAGAGCTTTGAAATCGCCCATCTGCGCACCGCCTTTGAAGACGCTTTCCGGGCCGTGGTCAATGGTCAGGCCGAAGATGACGGTTTCAACCGTCTGATCGTCAATGCCGGTCTGTCCTGGCGCCAGGTGATGATCCTGCGCGCTTACGCCAAATATCTGCGTCAGGCCGGATCGACCTTCAGCCAGTCTTATGTCGAGCGTTCGGTCACCGGCAATCCGACCGTTGCCGCGTTGCTGGTGGCGCTGTTCGAAGCCCGCTTTGATCCCGCCCAAGCCAGCGACGGCGAGGCCGAGAGCAAAGCCATCGAAACCGCGCTGGAAGCCGTCACCAGCGCTGACGAAGACCGCATTCTGCGCCGCTTCCTCAACCTGATCGACAGCACCCTGCGCACCAACGCCTTCCAGGCTGCCGCCGATGGCCAACCCAAGGACTATCTGTCCTTGAAGCTGGACAGCAAACGAATCCAGGGCTTGCCGCTGCCCCGCCCCAATGTGGAAGTGTTCGTCTATAGCACCCGCATGGAAGGCATCCATCTGCGCGGCGGCAAGGTCGCACGCGGCGGTATCCGCTGGTCGGACCGTCCCGAAGATTTCCGCACCGAAATCCTGGGCCTGATCAAAGCCCAGATGGTCAAAAATGCGGTGATCGTGCCGGTCGGCTCGAAGGGCGGCTTTGTCGTCAAGCGGCCGCCCAAGACCGGCGGACGCGAGGCTTTCCTGGAAGAAGGCATCACCTGCTACAAGACCCTGATGCGCGGTCTTTTGGACATCACCGACAATCTGGCGGGCGGCAAACTGGTGGCCCCGGCCCAAGTGATCCGCCGTGATGCCGACGATCCTTATCTGGTGGTTGCCGCCGACAAGGGAACGGCAACCTTCTCGGACATCGCCAACGGTGTGTCCGCCGATTACGGCTTTTGGCTGGATGACGCCTTCGCCTCGGGCGGCAGCGTCGGTTACGACCATAAGGTCATGGGCATCACGGCGCGCGGCGCCTGGGTGTCGGTGCAGCGCCATTTCCGCGAAATGGGCATCGACGTGCAAACCCAGGACTTCACCGCCGTCGGTGTCGGCGACATGTCGGGTGACGTGTTCGGCAATGGCATGCTGCGCTCGCGCCATACCCGATTGGTGGGCGCATTCGATCATCGCCATATCTTCGTTGATCCCAATCCCGACCCGGAAGCCTCGTTCATCGAACGTGAACGGATGTTCGCTCTGCCCCGCTCCAGCTGGGCCGATTACGACGTCTCCAAGCTGTCGGCAGGCGGCGGGATTTATCCCCGCGACGCCAAGACCCTTCATCTCAGCAAGGAAGCCCGCGAGCGTTTCGGCATCGAAACCGAAACTGTAACCCCGGTCGAACTGATGCGCGCCATCCTGACGGCCCAGGTCGATCTGCTGTGGTTTGGCGGCATTGGCACCTATGTCAAAGCTGGCAGCGAAAGCAACGCCGAGGTGGGGGACCGCGCCAACGAAGCCCTGCGCATCGACGGGGCGGACATCCGCGCCAAGGTGCTGGGCGAAGGGGCCAATCTGGCGGTAACCCAGTTGGGCCGTATCGAATACGCCCTGGCGGGCGGACGACTGAACACCGACGCCATCGATAACTCGGCGGGCGTCGATTGTTCGGACCACGAGGTCAATATCAAGATCCTGGTGGGCGATGCCGTGGCGTCCGGCGACATGACCTTAAAGCAGCGCAACGAGCTGCTGGCGGCCATGACCGAGGATGTCGGCCATCTGGTTCTGCGGGACAATTACCTGCAAACCCAGGC
>JASLCK010000162.1 GCA_030151865.1 Rhodospirillaceae bacterium
AGGAACGGCAGCATCGGCATGTCGGGCAGCAAGGCGATGGCCAGCATCACCGCCGAGCACACGCCCATGGCTTTCGGATAGCCGCTTAACTGGCCGAACATGGCCTTTTCGGTGGCTTCCTGCAAGCCGGCCTTGGTGACCAGCATACCGGCCGAGATCGACACGATCAGCGCCGGGATCTGGGTCACCAGACCGTCACCGACGGTCAGCTTGGTGAAGATGTCGGCGGCTTGGGCAAAGGACAGATGCTGCTGCACCATGCCGATGATCATGCCGCCGATGACGTTGATGGCGGTGATCAGCAAGCCTGCGATGGCGTCGCCGCGCACGAACTTGGACGCACCGTCCATGGCCCCGAAGAAGGCGCTTTCGGCTTCCAGTTCGGACCGGCGCTTGCGGGCGGTCGGTTCATCGATCATGCCCGACGACAGATCGGCGTCAATGGCCATCTGCTTGCCGGGCATGGCGTCCAAGGTGAAGCGCGCCGCCACTTCGGCGATACGCGTCGAACCGGCGACGATGACGATGAAGTTCACGATCACCAGCATCGCAAAGACGATGATGCCGATGACGAAATTGCCGCTCATCACGAAGTTGGCAAAGGCTTCGATGACGTGCCCGGCCCCCGCCGTGCCTTCGTGACCATGGGCCAGGATCAGGCGTGACGAGGCCATGTTCAATGTCAGACGCAACAGCGTCGACATCAGCAGCACCGTGGGGAACGAACTGAATTCCAGCGGCTTTTGAATGAAGATCGCGGTCATCAGGATCATCACCGAGAACGCCAGCGAAACCGCCAGCGAGACATCGAGCAGCCAGCT
Source organism: Rhodospirillaceae bacterium (assembly GCA_030151865.1). Classification (GTDB taxonomy): domain Bacteria; phylum Pseudomonadota; class Alphaproteobacteria; order Rhodospirillales; family Magnetospirillaceae; genus JASLCK01. The sequence goes on from JASLCK010000162.1 coordinate 822, forward strand.
CGGCATCGGCAGAATCAAGACGACGATCAGCAAGGCCACACCCGCCGCAAAGGCAAGGTCGGGACGCTTCAGCGCATTGGCAAAGCGGCTCAGCAGCGCGCCGAAATCCGGCCCGCTCCCAGGACTGCCTTGTGCTGCTGTTGCGATTTCGTCGGCCACGGTTCAGACCCTTTGGGGATGACGTCGGTACAAAAGACGTGAAATGAAAAGAGGTTAGACGGCGCTGCGTTCCGACTCGCCGGGCGGCGGCACATCGATGCCTTCGTCGCTGTACTGGCGTAGCTTGTTGCGCAGCGTGCGGATGGAAATGCCCAGGATGTTGGCCGCATGGGTGCGGTTGCCCAGGCAATGTTCCAAGGTGTCGATGATCAGATCGCGTTCCACATCGGCGACCGTGCGGCCCACCAGCGATTTGGTGGCACCGACCACGGCGGATGCGGTGGCGGCGGCGGCGGCCACCACGGCGGCCTGAGGGTCGGGATTGACGGGCGCGCCGGTCAGCAGCACCGCTTCCGGCCCGATATGATCGCCGCTGGCCAGCAGGACGGCGCGGTGCATGGTGTTTTCCAGCTCGCGCACGTTGCCGCGCCAAACGTGGGTCACCAGCATCTTCTTGGCGGCATCCGACAGCGGACGGGCCGACATGCCGTTCTGTTCGGAATATTTCTTGATGAAGTGGTTGGCGAGGATCTCGATATCCAGCGGGCGTTCGCGCAAGGACGGCAGACGCAGTGTCACCACGTTCAGGCGGAAGAACAAATCCTCGCGGAAGGTGCCCTTGCGGACTTCCTCTTCCATGTTGCGGTTCGAAGTGGCGATGATGCGGACATCGACCTTGACCGGAGCATTGCCGCCGACCCGGTCGATTTCCTTTTCCTGCAGGGCGCGCAGCAGCTTGGCTTGCAAGCGCGGGTCCATCTCGCTGACTTCGTCCAGCAGCAAGGTGCCGCCGTTGGCTTCCTCGAACTTGCCCAGACGCCGCGCCACGGCACCGGTAAAGGCCCCCTTTTCGTGACCGAACAGTTCGGATTCCAACAGGTTTTCGGGGATGGCGGCGCAGTTGACGGCGACAAAACGCTTGGCGGCGCGACGGCTCTTCTTATGGACGAAGCGGGCCATCAGCTCCTTACCGGTGCCGGACTCGCCCGAAATCATGATCGAGGCGTCCGAGGGGGCGACCTGCTCGGCCATGCGCAGCACATTGCCCATCACCGGGTCCCGGAAGATGATCGAATGGCTTTCCTCGGTGACCGCGGCGATGACGGCGGCGATCAGCTCGGCGTCGGGCGGCAGCGGGATATATTCCTTGGCGCCCGAACGGATGGCGCGCACCGCGGCGCCGGTATCGGCGGCAACGCCGCAAGCCACCACGGGCACATGGATGCGCTCGGACAGCAGGCTGTCGACCAGCAGCTTGACGTCGGATTTGGCGTCGATCATCACCAGGTCCGCGCCCTGGCCCGAGCGCAGGACCTCGAGGCCGGCCGGCACCGAATCGACATGGGACACCTTGGCGCCGCGAGCCATCGCGATCTGGCTCGCCGCACCGACCTGGCCTTCCAACGCGCCGATGATCAGTAGCTGCATTATCCCCTCAACTCGCTCTCAGCCGGTATTATGACCGGTCAGTCTTAATAATTTCCGTCATCGTCACGCCGAGGCGATCTTCCACCACGACCACTTCGCCGCGGGCCACCAGGCGGTTGTTGACATAGATGTCGATCGCCTCGCCGACCTTGCGGTCCAGCTCGACCACGGCGCCGCGGCCCAGCTTCAGCAGCTGGTTGACCTGCATGGTGGCCTTGCCGAGCACGGCCGAGACCTGCACCGGAATGTCGTAGACCGCTTCCAGGTCGCGCGCCGAGCGCGGACCGTCGGGCAGCAGGTCGGCGGCCATATCCGACTTCAGTTCGTTCAGTTCAAAATCGGCCATCGGTTTTCTCCTAAGCTTCCATCGTGCGTTGGGTCAAGGCGCCCAAGGCCGCCTCGACCGCCTGATCGATCTGTTCCCATATGCGGGCCTGATCCCGTTCGGCGCCGCCGTCGCCCCATTCCACGCGGCAATCGCCGGGTCCCAGCGACCCGTCGGCCACCACGCCCAGCTTGCCGTCGAAGGCGGCGCGCTCGGCCAGGCCCT
>JASLCK010000399.1 GCA_030151865.1 Rhodospirillaceae bacterium
CGGGTTGGGCCGTGCGTTGAAGATCGCCAGCGGCGACGCTATCAAGATCGGCTTTCTGTTGTCGCAAACAGGCGAATTCGCCTTTGTGGTGTTCGACCGCGCCGTCGATCTGCAATTGTTGGATCGCGCCAACGGGCAAATCCTGTTGGCGGTCACCACCTTGTCGATGGTCCTGACACCGGTTCTGGCCAAACTTGGCCGCCTGTTATCGGCGGGACGGCCCAGCCTGCCGGAAGAAGCGGAACCCCTGCATGCCGGGGATCATCTGAGCAATCACATCATCATCGCCGGATATGGCCGCATGGGCCGCACCATCGCCCGGCTGCTGCGCCACCACAACATTTCCTTCATCGCCCTGGATCAGGACGCCGACCGGGTTTTAAAGGCCCGCCAGGATGGTCAGCCGGTCTATTTCGGCGATGCCGCCCAGGAAGCAGTGTTGCGCTCGGTCGGGATCGAACAGGCCCGCGCCGTGGTGCTGGCGGTGGGGGCGGAACGCCAAACCGAACGAACCATGGCCTGCGTGCGTCATGTCGCCCCGCAGGTCCCGGTGATCGTCCGTGCCAAGGACCGCCTGCACGAATTGGCGCTGAAGACCGGAGGCGCCACCGCCGTCATTCCCGAGACGGTCGAGGCCAGCCTGCAAATGGCCGGTCTGGCGCTGCGCTCGGCCGGCATTGATGAGGACGAGGTGGAAACCAGCCTGACCCAATACCGCACCAGCCGTTACGGTAATCCCACCTTGCCGCCAATCTGACGGCAAGGTGGGATGCCCAGCAGGATCAGGCCTCCTGGCCCAGGGCTTCACTCTCGCTTATTTGCGTCTGGGTCTGCTAGCGCTCCAGACGATTCTGGCCGGGGAACCAGAAGGCCAGAACAATCATCGCCGCCGCCAGTAAGGCCAGGACGGTGAAGACCTGCTGGAAACCACCCTGATGTTCATGCAGGACCGCCACCAGGGGGATCGCCGCCGCACTGGCCCCAAAGGACACAAAATACCGCACGGCGTAGACCCGAGCCCGGAACTCCTCGGCGGTATAACGGGCGACCATGGCGTCGTTGATGGGGATTTGCCCAAACACCACGAACATCATGGCCAGGGCGGCGGCAAACATCGGCCATCCCTGCACTTCGCCCGCCAGCCAGAGCAGCGGAGCCTGCAACAGCGCCAGCGGAATGAAGACACCGCGCATGGACATCTTGTCGATCAGGGGGCCGACGCACATTTGGGCGAAGGCCGCCAGGGCATAGACCACCGACACCAACGCGCCGATGCCAAAGGTGCCGTCCACCAGACCGTGCAGCCGTTCGTCAAACACCTTGGGCATGGCGATGGTGGTGGCCGAAAAGATCACCCCGCCAATCACCGTCGAGCCCATCAGAATGGCAAACAGACGCACCAAAACCCGATGATCGAACTGATCGGTCAGCCTGACCTTGGCGGTGGTTTTTTTCTCCACCCGGATTTCCGGGACCATCCGCAACCACAGGAAACCGGCGATCAGCCCCACCACGCCCGGCACGACGAACGCCGCCCGCCAAGAAATCGCCTGGGTCAGCGCGCCCGCCATCAAAGCGGCAAAGGCCACCCCCAGATTGCCGAACAATCCATTGACCCCCAGCACACGGCCCAGCCGGGCCGGATCAGCCACCAGCATGGCGTTGGCCACCGGGTGATAGATGGCGGCAAAAGCCCCGATCAGGGTCAGACCGGCGGCAATCTGCCAAGGCCCGTTGGCGAGCGCGGTCAGCAGGCAGGCAATACCGACGCCAAAGAAGAAGACCGCCATCATCTTGCGGCGGCTCCAATGGTCGCCCAGCCAGCCGGCAGGCAACGAGCCTGCGCCAAAAGCCAGAAAACCGCCCAGCGACAGGGGCAGCAGATCGCCGTAGGGCTGGTTGAACTCCACCGATAGAGCCAGCACCACCGTCGGATAAATCAGCACCACCACATGGTCCAAGGCATGGCCGAAATTCAGAAACGGCACCAACAAAGACGGCGTCCGTTGCATGGAATGACATCCTTTCCGCAAAAGGGGGCGGCAAGACTGTCTTGCTGCCCGATGACAAGGATGTTAGCTGTTTGATAAATGTCTCTCGCACGATAGCGCGACAATAATCATCGAGTTTACGACAATGATCGGCGTTGACCCGGATATCCGTGATCTTTACGCCCCCGATAATCCGGTGGCAGCCCATGCCTGGGATTATCCCCCCGGCCACCACATCACCCCACACCTGCACAGCCGGGCGCAACTGGTGCATGCGGTTTCCGGGGTGATGACCGTGACCACGCCGCAAGGGGCCTGGGTGGTGCCGCCCCAGCGCGGGGTCTGGGTGCCCGCGCGCACGGTGCACAGCATCGGCATATCGGGCACGGTCAGAATGCGAACCCTGTTCATCGACCCCGATCTGGCGCGACGAAACACCCTGCCCGATTACTGCACGGTGGTCGAAGTCAGCGACCTTTTGCGCGCTATCATCCTGCGCGCCATCGATCTGCCCGCCCCTTACGATCCAAACGGACCGGCGGGGCGGCTGATGGCGGTGGCCTTAGACGAAATCCGCCAATTGCCGACCCTGCCCCTGCATCTGCCCTGGCCGCGATCCGATCGTCTGGGCGCAATATGCCGCGATGTTCTGGCCGATCTGTCACAAAATCTGTCGATTCAGGATTTGGGCAAACGTCACGCCATGTCAGGGCGCACCCTGGAACGGCAATTTCAGCAGGAAACCGGCTTGCCGTTTGGCGAATGGCGGCGACGCGCCCGTCTGACCGAAGCCTTAAGACGGCTGGCGGAAGGTCAAGCCATTCTGACAGTGGCGCTGGATTTGGGCTATGCCAGCCCCAGCGCCTTTTCGGCCATGTTCCACCGGGCGCTGGGGGTGCCGCCCAGCCTTTACTTCAACGGTACCCCTACTTCAACGGTTCCTTGGTGACGCGCGACGACGGCGCGGCAGACGGCGGCGGCGGCTGATAGCCCCCGCCCGAACCGGAAAAGGACGACGACGACCCAGCCCCATGGGCGGGCGACATGGTGACGATGACTTCCGACCCAAAGGTGGTTTCGCGGATCTGAATGGTGGCGATGCGTTCACCCCGCTGCCAGGTCAGCACCGAGATGGACGCCCGCACCGAAGTCACTTCCTGCCAGCCGAAGCCCGGCATGTCGGAACGGTAGAAGTCGTACATATTGCTGGGCGAGTTCCACGACGTATAGACCAGACGCCCGACCCAATTTTCCCCATTGCCCAGCAGCAAGGTGTGATCGACATCCATGGTGGCCTTGGCAGGGACCGGCAAATCGCTGAACTGCGCGAAACTGGCTGGTGCGGGCGAGCCGTCGGAACGTGCCGAACTGGGCGACATCGGGCTGGATGAACAGCCCCCCAAACCAGCCAAAGCGGCCAAGGTCAGACAGACGGCGAAGAACCGCATCGAGGCACCATCCCCTGTTGATTATGAAGGCCCTGTTTTTTGTTAAGCCCTTTGTATCATGGGTTTTTCAGCCCGTCACGGGCCGGATGAAACCAGCCGGTCCAGGCGCAGGCGATGGCGATGATCAGACAGACGCCAAGCCGCCCCCAGCACCGCCGCCACCGCCCCGATACCGGTACCGCCTGCGATCAGAAACAGAATCATGATCTGATATTTGACCGCCTCGGTCGGGGCAACGCCGCCCAGGATCTGACCGGTCATCATTCCCGGCAAGGCCACCACCCCAGTCGCCGACATGGTATTGATGATCGGCATCAAGGCAGTGCGCAGGCTTTGCCGGATCACCGGTGCCATGGCCTGACGCCGTGTGGCCCCCAGCATCAACTGCGCTTCGACCGCAGCGCGCCGCACCGACAGACCTGACGTGACACCGCTTAATCCCAGCGCCACCCCGTTCATGGTATTGCCCAGGATCATGCCCAACAGCGGAATGGCGTAACGGGGATCGTACCAGGGATCGGTATGCAGGGCGGAAAACAGGGCGAACAAGGTCGCCAGCATGGCCGCCATCAAGATAGCCCCAGTGCCTAGCCCCCGCGTCCACCATCCGGCCAATCGCTTATCCTGGCGCGAGCTGACTTCGTGCCCGGCAAAACCGATCATCACCAACGCCGCCAGCCCAGTCCACAGGGGTGACACCAGGGAAAACAAGGTCCCAAGCACCAAGCCCATCAGCCACAACTGGGCGACGCTACGTAACGCCGCGATCACCAGACGGAAATGCAGACCAAGATTGAGCCAGAGCGAGAACAGGCCGTTCAGCAGGATCAGCACCCCCGCCAGGGCGACATCGGACCAGCTTAA
>JASLCK010000412.1 GCA_030151865.1 Rhodospirillaceae bacterium
CGGGTTCTGGGCACCGTCGGCAGCGAAGCCAAGGCAGAACTGGCGGCACGCCACGGCGTCGAAGCCCCTATCGTCACCGCCCGGGAAAACTTCGTCCAGGCCGTGCGCCGTCTGACCGATGGACGCGGCGTCGATCTGGTGATGGATGGCATCGGCGGTCAAACCCTGCTGGACAGTATGGATTGTCTGGTCCCCTTTGGCCAATTGGTCAGCGTCGGTCAGGCTGGGGGCGATTTACCGTTGCTCGACATCACCGAATTAGGCCCCAAACGCAGCATTTCTCTGGCACGGCCCAGTTCGTTTGCTTTTTGTGGCGATCTGCCTGCCTATCGCGATGCCCTGCAGAGCATGCTATCCATGATGGAAAATGGCCTATCGGTTACCATTGGTGCCCGCTTTCCCCTGGCTGACGCCGCTGCCGCCCATCGGGCGATGGAAAACCGCCAAACCAGCGGCTCCGTCATCTTGGTTCCGTAACGATTATCCGACGTTCCCCAAAGGAGGAAGAGGTTATGTTCATCATCACCGTGACCTATGTGGCCGGACTGGACGCCATCGACCGCGAACTGGACGCGCATCGCCGCTGGGTTGCCCAAGGCTATCAGGATGGAGTGTTCCTGCTGTCCGGCCCGCAAGAGCCCCGTGCTGGCGGGGCCATCCTGGCCCATGGCTGTAACCGCTCGGCCCTGGACGCCCGCATTGCCCAGGACCCGTTCCATCTGGCGGGCGTCGCCCGGCATGACGTGATTGAGCTTCGTCCCAACAATGCCGATGACCGGCTGAAGTTCTTGCTGGCCTGACGCCACGAAAAAACCCGCCGTCCGATTGCCGAACGGCGGGTTTCTTTCAGGCTTGTGGCATCCCTTAAGCTGCGGGAACGCCCAAACTGGTGGAATGCACGAAATGCAGCGCTTCGCCCGGATGGGCGGCGGCATGGGCGGCTTGGGCAGCCATGGCGGCTTCCGAGAAGCCTTGCAAGATCAGCTTCATCTTGCCGGGATAGCTGGCAACATCGCCCAGAGCAAACACCCCCGGCAGGTTGGTGGCAAGGGTGGCGGGATCGACCTTGATGGCAGCGCCATCCATTTCCAGTCCCCATTGGGCAATCGGCCCCAGATTGCTGGCCAGCCCGAAGAAGGGCAGCAGCACATCGGCTTCCAACGCCTTGGTTTCCCCTTCCATGGTGGACACCACCACGGCATCCAGCTTGCCATCCTGACCTTGCAGGCTGTGCAGCTGATAAGGCACCACCAGTTCGACTTTGCCCGCATCGGCCAGGGCCTTCAGTTGGGCTTCGGATTCCGGGGCAGCGCGGAACTTTGGCCGACGATGCACCACCATCACCTTGGCCGCCACTTCCGACAGCGACAACGCCCAATCGACGGCGGAATCACCGCCGCCCGCAATCACCACGCGCTTGCCCGCGAAATCGTCGCGCTTGCGGACGTAGTAAAAGACGCTCTTGCCTTCATAGGCCAACAGATCATCCAGCGGCGGACGGTTGGGGCCAAACGCCCCGGCCCCGGCAGCGATCAACACCACCTTGGCGACGATGGTTTCACCGTTGGACAGACCCACTTCCCAACGTTCATCGGGCAGACGCACCAGGCTTTCCACCTTAACGCCCAGATGATAGCGCGGGCCAAAGGGGGCAGCCTGTTCCGACAGGCGTTCGATCAGGTCGGCGGCCAAGACCTTGGGGAAACCGGGGATGTCGTAAATCGGCTTTTCCGGATAAAGCGCGGTCAACTGCCCGCCGATGGCGTCCAGGACATCGACCACATGGGTCTGCATACGCACCATGCCCAGTTCAAAGACAGTGAACAGACCCACCGGGCCCGCGCCCACGACAACGGCATCGGTTTCATGGCGGGATGTAGACGACATCGGATAAGACTCCCCCTGGGAAAACGTGAATAGCACAAAAGTAGTGCGCTGCATTCTGGGGCAAGACAATGACCACCGAAGGCCGGGGAATCAAGCCTTGTCGCACGGTCTGCCAACCGCTTTTACGCCGCGTGCGCCCCATTGCGCCAAGGACGTTGGCAAGATACAACCCTTGTCATGGCTGATCCGATTTTCCTTCTGGCCGACGAGGCCGCAACCTCTGCCCTGGCCGGGCGTCTGGCCGCCCTGGCGCGGCCCGGCGACGTCATCGCCCTGGAAGGCGATTTGGGGGCCGGAAAGACGGCCTTTTCCCGCGCTTTCGTGCGCGCCCTGACCAGCCCGGACGAAGATGTGCCCAGCCCCACCTTCACCCTGGTCCAGGTTTATGACTGCGATCACGGCGATTGCGCGGGCGGACAAATCTGGCATTTCGACCTGTACCGTCTGGAAAAGCCGGAAGACGCCCTGGAATTGGGAATCGAGGACGCCTTTGCCGATGGTATCAGCCTGATCGAATGGCCCGATCGCTTGGGCCCCTGGTTGCCCCATGACCGTCTGGTGGTGCAAATTGCCGCCGATCCGCACTCTCCAACCGCCCGACGCATTGTGATGACTGGCGGCCCATCCTGGAAAGACCGCCTGGGAGATTTGTCCGGTGAGTAACCGTCAAACCCTGATCCAAGATTTTCTGGCCCGCACCGGCTGGGGAGATGCCCAGCGCGGCACCCTGGCGGGCGATGCCTCGTTCCGCCATTACGACCGTCTGAACCGTAACGGCGAGCGCGCCGTGCTGATGGATGCGCC
>JASLCK010000417.1 GCA_030151865.1 Rhodospirillaceae bacterium
GCCGATGATGGCGCTGATCTGCTGGCCGACAAAGGGCAGGTTGATGGACATGCCCACCGTCATGAAGAACAGTCCCAGCAGCAGCCCGCGGAACGGTTCGATGGCGGCTTCCACCTGATGGCGATAGGGCGAGTCGGCCAGCATCAGACCGGCCAGAAACGCCCCCAGCGCCATCGACATGCCGTTTTCCGCCGTCACCCACGACACCGCCAGGACCAGCAGCAAGGTAGCGGCGGTGAAAACTTCGGTATTGCGGCTGCCCGCGATGAAGCGATAGGCGGGGCGCAAGATCACATGCCCGGCGATAAAGATCGCCAGCACGGCGGCGCTGGCCTTCAGGCTTGCCAGTCCCAAGGCTGGCAGGATGTCATGGCGGTTGCCCGCCAGCAGCGGCAGCAGGGTCAGGATCGGGATGACGGCCAGATCCTGAAAGATCAGCACCGCGACCGAGATACGCCCGTGCTGACTGACCGCTTCGTTGCGTTCCACCAGCAGAGCCAGGGCGGTTGCGGTCGAGGACAGCGCCAGCGTCGCCGCAGCCACCAGCGCCACCGGGGCGGAAATGCCGCCCCAGACCGCCAGCGCCCCCAGAACGGCGGTGGTCACCACCACCTGCAACAGGCCCAGCCCGAAGATATAACGGCGCATGGTGCGCAGCCGCGACAGCGGCAGTTCCAGCCCGATGGCGAACAACAAAAACACCACGCCGAATTCGGCCAAAGGGCGGGTGGCGTCGGCGTCCACCACGATACCGGGGGTATAGGGGCTGACGATCAAGCCTGCCAGCAAATAGCCGAGAACCGAAGGAATGCCCAGACGCAGCAGGATGGGTACGACAATGACAGCCGCCAGCAGCAACGACAAAACATTGAACATTGGCGCGGCGTCATGCATGGGCGGTCTTCCTGAAGGAATGTCAGTTTAAGAGTGTAAAGGATTGTATGGCCTTGGTCTTCTTTTGTCTGGCTGTCATGACAAAAGTTGTCGCACCAAAGCCTCGCAATAATTCCTGTTAAGTTCCTGATTATCAAAAAGAACGTGAAAGACGATGGGGGCTACGACCACATCAATCATGCGTTCAACCGGCGGGGGCTGATCTCCCCGGTTTTCGGCGCGGTCATGGATAACGCGCAATTGGTCGGCCAGGATCGAAGCGCAGCGATTGGCGCTGCTGTCCGATGATGCCGATATGGCGTCTTTGATCATCGCCCGGCCCGGCCGTGACGACAGTTCTTCCATATATTGTTCGGCCCAAGCCAATAGGTCGCCCGACAGGCTGCCGGTATCCAGGGGCGGGGCTTCGGGGCGCATTTCCTCCAGGGCGACATCGGCCAGCACTTCGGCCAGCGCGCCCCAGCGGCGATAGATGGTCGAAGGGGTCACGCCAGCCCGTTCGGCAATCAGCGGTACGGTCAAGACGTCACGCCCCAATTCCGCCGTCAGATCGCGCACGGCGGCATGGACTGCCGCTTGGACGCGGGCGCTGCGCCCACCGGGGCGGATGCTTTCTCTCATCGCCAAAAATCCTGCCTGTAAATTTTCTTAACGCAAAATATTTGCATTAGCCGAAATCCTCCCTATCTCAAGCTAAGGCTAATTATTTGCGTTATGGGATAAGGTAAGGCAATGGCTCGGACGTTCAAAGCCGGACTGCGGATTTTTCCTGAAATTTCTTCGGTTTGGTTGCTCGCGGCGGTGTTGACCGTGTTTATGGCGGCCTCCAGTGCACCGACCCCGCTTTATCGGCTGTATCAGGATGCCTGGGGTTTTTCCTCTGCCCTGTTGACGGCGGTGTTCGGGGTCTATGCCCTGAGCCTGCTGGCGGCGTTGCTGACCCTGGGCGCGCTGTCGGACGTTATCGGACGCAGGCCGATGATTTTGATCTCCATCCTGTTGGAAATCGCCGCCATGGCGCTGTTCTGGGGGGCGGGATCGGTGCTGTCTCTGATCGTCGCCCGGGTGGTTCAGGGTGTGGCGACCGGCATTGCCGCCAGCGCCTTGGGGGCGGCGATTTTTGACGCCGACAAGCATCGCGCCCCGCTGATCAATGGCGTGGTGCCGATGCTGGGCATGGGCGGCGGGGCTTTGCTGTCGGGCCTGCTGGCAGCCTATGGCCCGGCCCCCACTCAGATCATCTTTGTGGTTTTGATGGCGCTGTTGGCCGGGTTGGGTTTTCTGATCTGGCGCGACGTGCCGGAAACCGTCGAGCGGCGGACCTTTGCCATCGGCCAGTTGCGGCCCCGGATGCAGATACCGCCCCAGGCGCGCGGAATGTTCCTGATGATTTCCCCGGTCAATATCGCGGTCTGGGCTTTGGGCGGCTTTTATCTGTCTCTGGTGCCGTCGCTGGTGCGTCTGGCTTTGCACAGCGCGTCACCCCTGGTGGGCGGCGGCGTGGTGGCGGTGCTGACCTTCAGCGGCGCTGTCGCCATCGCCCTGGGGCAGCGCTTCGCGCCGCACAGCTTGTTCAAGGCGGGTGCGCTCTGTCTGGCGGTGGGGCCGCTGCTGGTGTTGGCGGGCGTGCAAATAGGCGGAACGGCCTTGTTGTTCATCGGCACCGCCCTGGCTGGTGTGGGATTCGGCATCGGTTTTTTGGGCAGCCTGCGGCTGTTGCTGCCCTTGGCCCATCCCGGCGAGCGGGCCGGTCTGATGGCAGCCTTTTATGTGATGAGCTATCTGGCCAATTGCCTGCCGTCCCTGGCCGCAGGTTTTGCCGCCCAACAGATAGGCTTGGCTGCGGCGTCTTATTGGTATGGCGGGGCGGTTGCGGCCTTGTCGCTGTCGGCCCTAACGGCCATCGCCTGGCGTCGGCGTAAGGTGGTGTAGGGCAGGGGGGATAACGAAAAAAGCGCGATCTTGCGATCGCGCTTTTTTAAAGCCTCATCAGGGATTGGAAGGATGGGGCGAGTGATCGGATTCGAACCGACGACATCCAGGACCACAACCTGGCGCTCTAACCAACTGAGCTACACCCGCCATCCGGCCCCCTGCTGGGGAGGCCCGGTTTCTAACCCAAAGCCGAACCTTCCGTCAAGCCCCTGTTTTCAGATTATTTTGAAAAATAGGACGCCAGCCGGTCGATGGCCAAATCCAGGGCTTCATCCTTCTTGGCAAAGCAGAAACGGGCATAACGCCGCACGTCGGCGTTCAGATAAAACGCATTGACCGGAACAGCGGTCACCTTGGCCTGGGCGGTGATGTGGCGGCAGAAATCGGTATCGTCGCCGTCAAAGCCCAAGGCACTGAAGTCGGTGGTCAGGAAATAGCTGCCATGGCAGGGCAGAACCTGAAAGCCGATGCGGCTCAGTCCCTGGCTCGGTTTATCGCGCCGGGCCTGCAAATCGCGGGCAAGGCCGGTGTAATAATCATCCCCCAGGGCCAGCCCTTCGGCGACGGCCTGTTGCAGCGGCGGCGCGCTGGTAAAGGTGATGTATTGATGGGCCTTGGCGACCGGCTGCAACAGGGCGGGGCAGCCGGTGACATAGCCGATCTTCCAGCCGGTCAGGGAGAAGGTCTTGCCAGCCGAACCGATGCGCAGGGTGCGCTCGCGCATGCCGGGCAGGGTCATCAGCGGGATATGACGCCGTCCGTCATAAATCAGATGCTCATAAACCTCGTCGCAGACGCCATAGGCATCGTGGCGCAGCAAAAGATCGGCGATGAAGGTCAACTCGTCCTGATCGAACACCTTGCCGCAGGGGTTCATCGGGCTGTTCAGGATCATCAGCTTGGTCTTGGGGCCAAAGGCGTCGGCCAGTTCCTGGCGCGGCAGGTCCCAATGGGGCGGTTGCAGGCGCACCAAACGCGGCACGCCGCCCGCCCGGCGGATGATCGGGACATAGCTGTCGTAAAGCGGCTCCAGCAGCACCACCTCATCGCCCGGCTCGATCAGTCCGAACAGGCAATCGGCCAGGGCTTCGGTGGCGCCCGATGTCACCATCACTTCACTGTCGGGGTCGATATTCAGGCCATAAAATCGTTTGGCATGTCCGGCCACCGCCTGGCGCAGGCTGGGCAGTCCCATCATCGGCGGATATTGATGCGGTCCGGCGGCCATGGCGCGGCCCGCCGCTTCCAGCAGGGCCGGGGGCTCCAGCCCTTCGGGGAAGCCTTGCCCCAGATTGACCGCGCCGTGCTCGACGGCCAGACGCGACATGGTTTCGAAGATGGTGGTGCCGTAACCGGACAAAATGGCGTTAGCGGGCTTCACGAAAGATCCCCTGCCTGAAAAGAAAGAAGGGCGAAGTTTGTAGCACAAACAGGGCTTGCACCCAAGGATGCCGCCCCGCCAAGCAGGTGTTGCCGCAAATCTGGGCACGAAAGTTCAAAAAACAGGCAAGGGTTTTGAAACTCTTGAAAAAATACCCAGCATTTCTTGCACTTTTCACCATAGCCCGAGTGGCACGATACGTGCTAAATGGGAGACGCGTTTGACGCAACTGGGTTCCCACGAGAAGCAGAGCGCCGGGGTTCATGAAGAAGATCGAAGCGATCATCAAGCCGTTCAAGCTGGACGAAGTGAAGGAATCCCTTCACGAAATCGGTTTGCAGGGCATCACCGTGACTGAAGCTAAGGGCTTTGGTCGCCAGAAGGGCCACACCGAACTGTACCGTGGCGCCGAATATGTTGTGGATTTTCTGCCGAAGGTGAAAATCGAACTCGTGATCGAGGATAACCTCGTCGAGCGTGCGATTGAAGCCATCCAGCAGGCAGCCCACACCGGCCGCATCGGCGACGGCAAGATTTTCGTGACGCCGGTCGAGGAAGCGATTCGCATCCGCACCGGCGAACGGGGGAACGACGCCATCTGACGTTGCGTCAGACCATGAACCGTTCTTGGGAATGGGGCGGTTCAGGGAGCGTTGTTAAAAGTACTTAAGAATAATCTCTTTCAACTATCGGGAATACAACCATGTCCGATGTCAAGAAAGTCCTCGAACTGATTAAGGAAAACGACGTCAAGTATGTCGATTTCCGCTTCACCGACCCCAAGGGTAAGTGGCAGCACACCGCCCAGCATGTCAGCACCGTTGACGAAGAACTGCTGACCGAAGGCATCATGTTCGACGGCTCCTCGATCGCCGGCTGGAAGAGCATCAATGAATCCGACATGATTCTGATGCCTGATCTGACCACTGCCGTTATCGATCCGTTCGTGGCTCAGACTCAGCTGATCATCTTCTGTGATATCGTCGAACCCTCGACCGGCCAGTTGTATGACCGCGACCCGCGCTCGATCGCCAAGCGCGCCGTTGGCTACATCTCCGCCTCGGGCATCGGCGATACCGCCTATTTCGGTCCGGAAGCCGAATTCTTCGTGTTCGACGACGTCCGTTACGAAGTCAGCATGAACTCGGTGTTCTACAAGCTGGACTCCGAAGAAGGCCCGTATGTCACCGGTAAGGAATTCCCGGAAGGCAACCATGGCCATCGTCCGGGCGTCAAGGGCGGCTACTTCCCGGTGGCTCCGATCGACAGCCAGGTCGATATGCGCGCCGAAATGCTGACCATCATGGCCGAAATGGGCCTGCCGGTCGAAAAGCATCACCACGAAGTGGCTCCGTCCCAGTCGGAACTGGGCGTCAAGTTCGGCACCCTGATCCAGGCCGCCGACTGGATGCAGATCTACAAGTACGTCGTGCACAACGTCGCTCACAGCTACGGCAAGTCGGCGACCTTCATGCCGAAGCCGATTTTCGGTGACAACGGCTCGGGCATGC
>JASLCK010000069.1 GCA_030151865.1 Rhodospirillaceae bacterium
AAGGAGAACGGCCATGATCGTTCCCGATACGATGGAAGGCGCGGTGATGCTCAGCATCATCGATTTCTTCCTCAGCATTGTGATGATTTCCGGCATCGGCTTCGTGCTGTCCTTGTTCCCGCTGATCAACCGGCTGGGCAAGATCGACGAGGAAAAGCTGCGCCAGGGTGGGCACTGATCCGCCTCGGCGGGATCGGCGCGGGTTGAAGGAGTAGCAAAAGGTGCTGGAACAGATAACGTCCTTTATGGGGGCGCTGGAAGCGCAGACCGGTCTGTCCCACTTCTGGTGGGGCAATCTGGTGATGATCGCCATCGGCGCGACCATGATCTATCTGGCGGTGGTCAAGCGTTACGAACCGCTGCTGTTGGTGGGCATCGGCTTTGCCTGCATCATCGTCAACGTGCCGGGGTCGGATTTGATCCTGCCGGGCGGGCTGTTCAATTATGCCTATCAGGGCGTGGCGCTGCTGATCATTCCGCCGCTGATTTTCTTTGGCGTCGGGGCCATGACCGATTTCGGCCCGATGATCGCCAATCCCAAGCTGGTGATTCTAGGCGCGGCGGCGCATCTGGGCATCTTCGTTGCCCTGATTGGGGCCAAGGCCTTGGGCTTCACCCTGAACGAGGCCGGAGCCATCGGCATCATCGGCGGCGCGGACGGCCCCATGGCGATCTTTGTCACCATGAAGCTGGCCCCCCATCTGTTGCCGCAAATCTCGGTGGCGGCTTATTCCTATATGGCGCTGATGCCGCTGATCCAGCCGCCGGTGATGCGTCTTCTGACCACCCGCGAGGAACGGCTGATCGTCATGAAGCAGAACCGTCAGGTCAGCCGCCTGGAACGCATCGCCTTCCCCATCGTCATCGGCGTGGTGGTCAACCTGTTCTTCCCGCCCGTGGCCCCGCTGATCACCATGTTGATGCTGGGCAACCTGTTCAAGGAAGTGCTGGTGGTGGACCGTCTGGCCAAGACCGCCGCCAACGGTCTGATGAACGTCATCATCATCATCCTGACGGTGGCCATCGGCTCGACCATGGCGGCCGATCAGTTCCTCAGCTTCAAGACCGTGGAAATCATTCTGCTGGGTCTGTTGGCCTTTGTCTTCGGCACGGGGTCGGGCGTGATCGGGGCCAAGATCATGAACCTGTTCCTCAAGGAAAAGATCAACCCGCTGCTGGGTTCGGCGGGCATCGCCTCGGTTCCCATCGCCGCGCGCGTGTCGCATCTGGTGGCCTTGCAGGAAAACAAGGAAAACTACCTGATCTATCACGCCATGGGCCCCAATCTGGCGGGCGTGTTCGGCACCGCCATTTCCGGCGGCATCATGCTAGCCCTGCTGGGCGTCAAGTAAGGCTGGCGCAGACAAACAAAAACGGCCCCCTCCCCGACTGGGAAGGGGGCCGTTGTTTTTAGGATCAGAACCCAGAGAAAATATTGTGATAGCAGCGTGGTCTTGTTTCAAGAATCCCAAAGGAAATCATCGACGTCCCAGCAGCCTATGATCCGCGCAAGGCGCTCACTTCAAGTGTCGATTTTTGACCGATCCGCTAGTTATCGAGATAACGCGCCAGTTTATTCTGAACAATTTTTATTTGGGCGATTAGGCGATCGAAGTTATCCGCAATTTTAAGAAGCTTTTTCTTATCACCCGGCGATGTTGGTGGAGGCATCTTAGATAACTCGTTGTACAGACCAGATCGCTCTTCAGTCATGTTATATAACTGTTTGTATGTACCCAGATCCCTGGCAATCAGTTCCCCGTTAAATTTCCCAAGAAAATCCTGAAGATTTTGTATCTTGGGTGCATTCATTAGAATTACATCCTTAACCTGATCCCAATTACCCGGGTCACTCTGTTCTGCGTACCTGCGAAGGAGCCATGGCAACGGTGCTTGGGAGTGCTCTATCGAAACCAGCTGATGGATAACGTTCTTAAGTTGTTCCCGTTCGGCGTCGTTGCTAAAGCCTTTTTGCCCCGCTGAACTATCAATCTGCTGTAAGAATTGGTTTGTTGCGTCTGCTGCGGCTCCCGATGCATTGACAATTATCGTCAGCACATCGCCATTACGCTCTTGTCTCTGGCCGGTGAAGTCTGGACGGATGGGAATCCACAGGATCGCAATGACAAAAGAGGCAAGCGCCAGTACCGCCACCGTAAGGGCTACCTTGTGGGCAGTTGGCAACTGCCCCAACCAGGGGGCGAGCTTCTGGATTCCCTCAAGGAGTTCCATGACGTCCCCTCCTCATTGGTCATTGGACGAGGCGCAAACCAGCTTTATTCGCCATATACGACATAGTGCAGTCGTATCCGATTGGTTTTCAACCTCGCCAAAAGTCCGCACCTACCCACAAAAGTCAGCTCCCTCTTCGGACGAAGGTCAGCTATTGGGAAGCCATGCCGACAGGTGGATCGACGCAAATCTGACTCTCGAGCAGATTTTGACCTGATTGGATCAGATCGGAAATGCGATAAGCCCGCGCGGCGTTTGAGCGGGCCCGGTACGGGTCGTTTGACACAAAACCAGAGCCGATCCCGATTGATCGGAATCGGCTCTAAGGTCCCTACCGCTTAACCTGCTCCACCAGGGCCGTGGCGGCGGACAGGTCCAGCGCGCCGAAGCCGACGGATTTGAACAAGGTGATCTCGCCCGCCGCCCGTTGCCGGGGCTGAGAGAGAATTTCGCCGATATCGCCCAAAATGGCGTCGGGGGTGATCAGTCCCTGGCGAATGGCGGCGATGACTTCGCCCGATTCCGCCAACACTGCCGGGCGGTCGTCGGCAAACAGACTGGTGCGGGCCACCAAGGCCGGTTCGGCTTCGAACATCCGTTCCGTATAGGCCCCCAACAAATTGATATGCTGACCGGGCCGCGCCCAGTCCGCCTTTAAAAACGGCTGGGTCGAAGACGTGGCGCAACTGATCACATCGGCCCCTTGCGCAGCACTTTGCAAATCGGCGGCAATCTCGACCGCCACCCCCAAATCCCGCAATTGCCCGGCCACATCGGCCAGAGCGTCCTGGTTGCGGCCCCAGATTTGGATCCGCGCCCAAGGCCGGGCGGTGGCATGGGCCTGAACCACATGGGGAGCCAAGGCCCCGGTCCCCACCACCAGCAGAGTTTGCGCCTTGGCATCGGCCAACACCTCGGTGGCCAGGGCGCACAGGGCGGCGGTGCGGCGCAGGGTCAGACGGGTACCGTCCAGCACCGCCAGGGGCGCGCCGCCATCGCCGTCAAACAGCACATAAACGCCCTGAATGGTCGGCAGATTACGCGGCTGGTTGCTGGGAAACAGGGTCAGCAGCTTGACGCCCACCGCCTGCTTTTCCCGCCAGGACGGCATCATCAGCAACAGATCGCCGTCTTCGGCCACCTGATGCACCGCACGCAACGGCGTGGCGCAGGGTTTGGGCAGATCGCGGCGCAAGGCATCCATCAGGACATCATAAGGCAGCAGGCGATCGACGGCGGCGGCATCGAAGAACATTGCGGCTTTTTCCTTTTCGGTCAGCGTCGGAAACGGTCAATGCGATAAGGCGCCAAATCCAGCGCGGGCAGTCGGCGGCCCACCAGTTCGGACATCAGCCGCGCCGTGGTTGCCGCCAGGGTCAGCCCCAGATGGCCATGGCCGGTGGCGTAAAAGACGCCGCTGGTGATGGGGGATGCGGAAATGATCGGGATGGTGTCGGGCAAGGCCGGACGATGACCCATCCATTCGCTGGCTTCGCGGTTTTGCAAATCGGGCAGGATTTCCTGGGCATGGCGCACCAGGACGCGGGCGCGGCGATAATCGGGGGCACGCTTCAAACCGGCCATTTCCACCGTGCCGCCAACCCGCACCCCGCCCGCCGTCGGCGTCACCATGAAGGCACGGGCGGGCCAGATCAGCGAATGGGACAAGGACAGGCCCGGCGCCATGACCTGGGTGTGATAGCCCCGCTCGGTTTCCAGCGGGATCGGCTCGCCCAGCCGTTTGGCCAGGGCTGCCGTATGCACCCCGGCGCACAGCACGGCGGCAAAAACCTCGATACGGCGGCCATCGGCCAGACG
>JASLCK010000072.1 GCA_030151865.1 Rhodospirillaceae bacterium
ATCTTCCTGGTGCGCAAGCCCAGCATGGCCACCGGCATCATTGAAACCGAAGGACAGTTGGGTCGCGAAACCCAGGTGGCTTCGACCCAGGCGGAGCGCATGGCGACGATGCGCCGCACCTTTGCCGAAGTGGATGTCATCAGAAAGCATGTCCGCGATCCCGAAGGGGCGTGGGACGGCATGATGGCCCTGAATGACGGCGGCATGGGGCGCTTGACCGATTATCTAAGCGGCGTCGCGGTGCTGGACAACAAGCTGTCGCGCATCGAAGAACAGGTCGAGCGGCTGACCCATGATCTGACCGCGTCCACCCTGGGCAGCTATTACCGCGCCGACGGGGCCGACGAGGTGGAGCGCAAAAAGCAGATCGTCGAAAAGGTTCTGGGCGCGCTGATCAAGCGTCCGACCTCGTTCGGGGCTTTGCTGCATGCCTTACAGCCATCGCAGGAACATCTGCGCGCGCTTTATCTGCGCGCCGATCAGATCCCCGACGTGGTGGAGGAAGAGGCCGCCGCTGTCATTCCCGCCGATGACGGGCTGATCAGTCTGACCGATTTCGGCTTTGGCGACGAAGCAGACACCAAGCCCGCCGCTGCTATCCCCGCCGCTCCGGGGGGCGGGCGCGCCGCCCGCTTCAGCCGTGCGGTGATCAGCGACTGGATCCGAAGTCTGCGGGAATTGCCGGATAATCCCAGCATGCAGCGCATGTTGGGTCTGCCCGCCGACATTCTGCAAGCCGTGGTCGATGAAGTGATCACCGGGGCGATGCGTCTGCATCTGGAAGACAAGATCGTCGCCGCCTTGAATGCCGCCGAGGAACACGCCGCCGCCACCCGCCAGAAACTGGCGGGACAGCAGGTTCTGGTAGCGGCCAACGCCATTGGCGAATATGTGGATTATCTGGGCTTCAACCGCGTGGCGGAAGATCAGCGTCCGCGCGGCGATACCCGGATCCCGTCGCCTCTGGGGCCGGACCGGCGCATCTTCACGGCGCTGTTTTCCCCCATCGCGCCGGGCAATCTGCCGCAATTGACGCCCAAGCAGATGAATTTCTCGGCCATCTATATTTTCGATTGGTTCGAAGCGTTCCGCAGCACCGCCATCGCCAATGCCGGGCATGCGGCGGGCAGCGAAATTCCGCCCGAACAGAACGACCGTCTGGGCGGTATCTTGAAGCAGATCGCGGGGGCCACCCTGGGTCTGGTCAGCACTGGAGCAGCATGACATGGTTTTGAAGATCGACCTTGGCCCCGATAAGGATCGCGGTCCCGGCTTTGGCCGCCTGACCATCGACGGCGGCAGCGTTGCCCCCGGCATGCTGGAAATATCCATCCAGTCCAACCAGACCCGGCAATTTCTGGGGCATGGCCTGTGGCAGGACGCGGAAGCCTGGCACCAACTGCCCACCGAAGCGGGCGGCCCCAATCAGGTTTTCTCTGTCGTCGGGCCATCTTTGATCGACCCCATCGCCTTGGCCCCGGTCAATGCGCAATTGCGCTTGAAGGTCAAAGGCATCAACGATTTCGGCATCATCAGTCGGACCGGGCTTTTGCATTCGGTGGCCGCGGGCAGCCGTCCGCCCCAGGAAAGCGACCGCGTGCAGCATGAAGAGCCGCCGGTTGCGAGTGCCCCCGATATCATTATCTCGGAAGGCGACCGGCCCGGCAGCGGTCAACCGGAAATTACGGTGTCCCAGCCCCTGCCGGTTTCGTCGGGCGGCAAAAGCCGTTTGCCGTTGATCGCGGCGGGCGTTCTGGCCGCGTTGCTGGTGGTTGGCGGCGGGGCGTATGTTTTGCTGCACAAGGATAAGGGCGAACCGGCCCCGACCGAACAGGCGGCGGCGCAAACACCCGCCCAGGCACCGGCTCAAGCTGCGGCCCCGGCGTCTGCCCCGGCGTCTGCCCCGGCGGCTCCGTCCGAGTTGAACAGCCGCGAGGATGTGGCCCGCTTCATCGCCACCAATCCCAGCTCCGCCGATGCCGTCACGGCGGCGGGAACCCTGGCGGGCAAGAGCAAGCTTGATCTGGCGATGCTGGTTTATCAATACGCGTCGCGCGCGGGCAGCCAAGATGCGTCTGTCGCGCTGGCGCATATGTACGACCCGGAAACCTGGAGCGCCAAGACCAGCCCGATGCCTCAAGCCGATTCCGAGACTGCTGCTTATTGGTACGAACCGGCGGCTCAGGCCGGCAATGTGGAGGCGCAGCGTCGTCTGGGGCAAATCCTGGTGGATTTGAACCCGTCGGGCTTCCAGCGCGACAAGGGCAAGGAATGGCTGGGCAAAGCCGCCGCCGCTGGGGACGCCAAGGCTAAGACTGCTTTGGACGCCGCGAAGTAGGTGGCCTGCGCCCGGCGTCTGAGTGGCTGCGACGCCCCCCACCCTCAATCCCTCCCCGCGAGGGGGAGGGAAGAAAAAGGGGGGCGTCAGGACACCCGGAGCGCAGCGACTAGCGCGTTGAGCGCGCCGTAGCGTTAGCGGAGGGAAGCCAAGCGGGCGGATGCCCGCGCCCGGCGTTGAGGGGCCAAATATAATCTGGCGTGGCGACTAGCGCGTTGAGCGCGCCGCAGCGTAGCGGAGGGAAGCCAAGGGGCCGGAAGGCCCCGCCCGCCGACTGAGGGACCATTTTAAAAAAGGATTTTCTGATCATGCGTCTTTTTGCCGCCGCCGTTTTGGGAAGTCTGCTGTTGGCAAGCGCTGTTCCGGCCTTGGCCGCAGATCGTGCGCCCTTGCTGATGGATGGCAAAAAGACCCTGTATCAACGGGTGCTGACCCGTCCGGGCGCCAGTCTGAAGCGCGATGCCGGGGATGGTCCGGGGGCGATGCAGCCTGCCATGACCCGGCTTTACGTCTATTCGCGCAAAAGCGTTAACGGCAAGACTTGGCTGGAAGTGGGGCTGACCGCCAAGGGGCATGTGGACGGCTGGCTGGCCGAGGATGTCACGTTGCCTTGGAACCAGCAGATGGCCCTGGCCTTTACCAATCCGGCGGGGCGTGAACGGTCGTTGCTGTTCAAGGACCGCAAGGATTTGCAGGATGTGGTCGAGGCCGATAAGCCCGCCGATGTTCTGGCCCCTATGCGCAAGGCGGCGCTGTCGGGCAAGGGCGATCCGCGCGTGGTGTCGGTCGAGCCGGAAACCTATGTGGATATTTCCAAGCAGTTCTATCTGCTGCCGATCCTGCAGGCCGAGGAAACCCTGACCGGCAGCGGCAACCGGGTGCGGGTGCTGCAGGTGGCGTCGGTTTCCGCCGCTGACACCGCCGCCAAGAAGCCCGCCGACGACAAGACGAACCATGCCAGCGTGCTGCGCAATTTCAGTGCTTCGGTGGTGTTCGTGGTGGATTCCACCATGTCGATGAACCCCTATATCGACCGGGTGCGCACGGCGGTGCGGCGCATTTACGACAAGGTGGGCAAGGCCGGTCTGAATGATCGGGTCAAGTTCGGTCTGGTGGCGTTCCGCTCCAACATTCAGGCGGTGCCTGCCCTGGATTATGTGTCGAAGATTTACGCCGACCCCACCCAGGTCAAGGACGGCAACGATTTCTTGGCCCGCGTCGCCGACGTCAAAGCCGCCACCGTGTCGTCGGCGCGGGTAGATGAAGACAGCTATGCCGGTGTGATGACGGCCCTGACTGGCATCGATTGGACGCAGTTCGGCGGGCGCTATGTGGTGCTGATCACCGATGCCGGATCGATGAAGGGCAATGATCCCCTGTCCTCGACCCATCTGGACGCCGAACAAATCAGGCTGGAGGCCCAGCATCGCGGCGTTGCCCTGTACGCTTTGCATCTGCGGACCGAGGAAAGCAAGAAAGACCATGCCTTCGCCGAGGCCGAATATAAGGCCCTGACCACCCATCCCCTGCTGTCGCAGCCGCTTTATTACCCGGTGGAAGGCGGCTCGGTCGAGGCCATGGGCCAGATGGTCGATACCTTGTCGGATGCCATCGTCGAACAGGTCAATGCCGCCTATCGCGGCGAGTCGGTGGCGGGCAGCGCGTCTACCGCCGATCCCAATTACACCCGCGCGGCGGCGCAGGCCGACAAGGATCAGGCCAAGACGTCGCAAGACCGCTTGCGCCGCGATGCCGCCATGTTGGGCTATGCCATGCAATTGGCCTATCTGGGCCGGACCGAGGGCACCCAGGCCCCACCGCTGTTCAATGCCTGGATCGCCGACCGCGATCTGACCCGCCCGGAAGTCGCCACCACCGAAGTCCGGGTGCTGTTGACCAAGAACCAACTGTCCGACATGCAGCAGGTTCTGCAAAGCATCCTGAAGGTTGGGCAGGCGGCGCAATTGTCGCCCAACGATTTCTTCGCCAAGATGCGTTCGGCGGCGGCGGTGCTGGGGCGCGACCCCAACGCCATCAACAATCCCAACGCCACCAAGCTGGCCGATCTGGGGCTGATGGGCGAATATCTGGACGGCCTGCCGTATCGCAGCAAGATTCTCGATATCGATCAGCAACTTTGGTCAAGCTGGAGCATCAGCCAGCAGCAGGCTTTCCTGGACGAAGTGCAGCGTAAACTGCGGCTCTATCAGATCTATCACGATGACGTGGACCGCTGGGTGGCCTTGGACGGCGGGGCCGATCCGGGCGAGGCGGTCTATCCGGTGCCGCTGGATGCCTTGCCGTGACCTTGCTGGCCCTTGACCATCTGACCTGCCTGCGCGGGACCGGGCCGGGGGCGTTCCGTCTGGAAGTCCCCGCTCTGACCCTGTCCGCCGGGCAGGCGGTTGCGGTCACCGGCCCCAGCGGTTGCGGTAAAAGCACGCTTCTGGACCTGTTGGGGCTGGTGCTGCGGCCCGAGGACGGGTCGGGCTTTACCTTTGATGACCAGGACGTGGCGGCGTTATGGCGGGCGGGGCGCTCGGACCGTCTGGCGGCCTTACGCGCCGGTCATATTGGCTATATCCTGCAAACCGGCGGGCTTTTGCCGTTCCTGCCGGTGCGCGCCAACATCGCCTTGTCGTGCAAATTGCTGGGCCGCAAGGATGATGGCCTGATTCCGGTGCTGGTCGATGCGCTGAAGCTGACCCCCTTGCTGGACAAGATGCCCGCCCAGCTTTCCATCGGCGAACGCCAGCGCGTCGCCATTGCCCGCGCCTTGGCCCATCGTCCGGCCTTGCTGCTGGCCGACGAGCCCACGTCGTCCCTGGACCCGGCCAACGCCGAAACGGTGATGAGCCTGCTGCTGCAACTGGTGTCGGGCCTGAAGGTCAGCGCCGTGGTGGTCAGCCATGATTGGGCCTTGATGAGCCGCTTTGGTCTGCGCCGGATCGACGCCGAAATGGCGGGCGGCGTCACCCGCTTTCGGAGCTGACGGCCATGAGCAGCCAACCCAATCGCGCGCCCCGCACGTTGTCCGCCCTGGCCCAGTCCGTTGGCATGGCGGCCCGCGACTTTCGGCACGAATGGCGGATTTCCGCTTGCCTGATCCTGGCCCTGGCGGCGGTTCTGACGCCGCTTCTGGTGCTGTTCGGGCTGAAGCTGGGCATCGTTTCGACCATGAGCGAGCGTCTGTTGCAAGACCCCCGCAATCTCGAAGTGATCCTGGTGGGGTCGGGACGGCTGGAGGCCGACTGGTTCAACGCCGTCCAGGCGCGCCCCGACGTGTCCTTTGTCGTGCCGCGGACCCGGTCCTTGTCGGCCACCCTGGATGTGCAGGCCGATGGCGGCAAGACCTTGACGGCGGTCGAAATGGTGCCGACCGCGCCGGGCGATCCCCTGGTGGGGAAGGCGGTTTCACCTTTGACCGGGTCGGGGGCGGTGCTGATCAGTCATTCCGCCGCCCGGTCCTTAGGCGTCGATGTGGGCGGACGCATCACCGCCGTGGTGTCGCGCACCCTGCGCGGCGAACGTCAGGCGGCGCGCTTCGGCCTGATGGTGGCGGGCGTGCTGCCGGAAAGCGCCTTTGGCCGCGACGGTGTTTTCGTCACTAACGAGCTTTTGGTGGCGACCGAGGATTTTCGTGACGGCTATGCCGCCCCCTTGCTGGGGGGCAGCGCCGATGATCCGGCCCGCCCCGCCGGTCCCCGCGCCTATGCCAGTGCCCGGCTGTTCGCCAAGGGTCTGGACGATGTGGGGCCGCTGGCCGATTGGCTGCGCGGGCAAGGCATGGAAGTGCGCACCCATGCCGCCGAAATCGAAACCGTCAAATCCATTGACCGGGTTCTGAGCTTTATCTTCGGCGTCATCGCCGCCATTGCCGTGGCCGGATACGGCCTGTCGCTGTCGGCCAGTTTGTGGGCCAATGTGGACCGCAAACGCAAGGATCTGGCCTTGCTGCGGTTGGTGGGGTTCCCGCGCGGGGCGGTGATGGCCTTTCCCGCCGCCCAGGCTTTGCTGGTGGCGCTGATCGGCTGTGCCTTATCGCTGTTGGCCTATGGCGGGGTGTCGTGGCTGTTCAACCGCGCCTTGGCCGATAATCTGGCCGATAATGAATTCGTCTGCCGTCTGCCGCCCCTTTACGCCGCCTTGGCGGTGGGGGCGACGGGGCTGTTGGTTTTGTTTGCTTCGTTCATGGGGGCATATCGTGCATCGCGCATCGATCCGGCTGAAAGTCTTCGCGATATCTAACATTTTGGGGCTGCTGACGGCGGGCGCGGTTTGGGCCGCCGACGCCCCGGCTGCATCTGGATGGGAAGATAAGCACTTCAACCCTAAACCCATGGCCGACGACGTGGCGCTACCCATGCCTTGTGGCGGCACCATGGTGTTTCGTAAGGTCGAGGTGCCGTCCGACGGTCCGCTGGACGATTATCCCATCATCCTGGGCGGCAACGACGAAGGGCGCGGCTATAGCGAGGGTGCGCACAACGCTTATATCGCCGGGGCGTTTCCGGGCGGAAAGTCGCTGCGCTATACCCTGATGGCGAAGTATGACGTGACCGAGCTGCAATGGGCTGCGGTCATGGATGGGCAATGCCCGACCCCCAGTCTGGCCAAGCGCATGCCCAAGACCGAGGTGGGCTGGTTCGACGCCACCGCCTTTGCCGACCGCTATAGCCAATGGCTGCGCAAGAACGCCCTGGCCAAGCTGCCCAAGGACGGGGCCGAAGCGGGCTATGTCCGCCTGCCGACCGAAGTCGAATGGGAATTCGCCGCGCGCGGCGGTATCAGGGTTTCGCCCTCGCAGTTCCAGGATCGCCTGCCGCCCATGACCGATGGGCTGGCGAAAGCGGTCTGGTATGCGGGCAGCCAGTCGGCCAACGGCAAGGTGCAATTGACCGGCCTTTTGGAACCCAACCCCCTGGGGCTGTTCGACATGCTGGGCAATGTCGATCAGATCGTCTTTGAACCTTATGCTCTGAACAAGCTGTCGCGTCCCCATGGTCAGCCCGGCGGGTTCGTGGTTAAGGGCGGCAATTATCTGACGGCGGAAGCCGATATCCACAGCGCTTATCGTCAGGAACTGCCGTTCTATGACGCCGACGCGCCGCGCCGGGCCAAAACCACCGGTTTCCGCGTGGTGGTGGCGGGACCGGTTCTGACCTCGGCCGACAAGATCAAGGACCTAAAGGCCGCCTGGGACAAGCTGGGGGCGGTGTCCGCCGCCCAGGCCACCCCCGCCGCCGATCCGGTCGAGGAGCTCGCGAAAATTTCCAAGGCGGTTGCCGATCCCGCCACCAAGGCCCGTCTGCAATCGGTGGAACTGGCTTTGCGCGCCAATATCGCGTCACGCGACGAACAGCGCGACCGGGCCGTGCGCACCAGTCTGCGGCTGGGTGCCTTCCTGGGGCGCAAGCTGGCCGACGACAGCAAGGCCGTCGATACCCTGGCCAAGCTTTATAAATCCCGCGTCGATGCCGGTCAGGCCGACGACGCCAGGACCAAAAGTTTCAAGGAAGAGTTGGATAAAGAACAGGCGGTGCTCGACGAAATCCTGCGCTATTATGCCGACACGCTAATACGAACCGCCGATGATTACGGCGAGGACGTGGTGCGTAAACAGTTCGACTTGCTGTTGGTGGAACTGCAAGGATTGGGGTTGGCCGAACTGAAGCCCTTTGTGGAAAAGCACATGGCCCATGTGACGGCGTATCGCAAAGACAAGAAAGTCAGCCGCAATGCTTGGCTGAAAAATTGGAATCAGATGTAACTTGGGGTGTCAG
The DNA here is from genome assembly GCA_030151865.1 of Rhodospirillaceae bacterium. Taxonomy (GTDB): domain Bacteria; phylum Pseudomonadota; class Alphaproteobacteria; order Rhodospirillales; family Magnetospirillaceae; genus JASLCK01. The sequence continues at coordinate 8,122 of JASLCK010000072.1, forward strand.
ATGATTAAGACCGCGCTTCTTCGTCCCGTGGCCGTGGCCGTTTCGGCCTGCTTTCTGCTGGCGGCCTGTGTTTCTGACGGCAATAAGCCGACAACCACCGGCCCCGACGGCCAGCCGCAGCAGCAACTGACGCCCGAAGAACAGCGTCTGCGCCAGCAGGCCGACACCTTCAATCAGACCATGGTCGAAGGGGCGATCGTCGGCTGCCTGGGCGGCATGCTGCTGGGCGCTTTGGTGGCGGGCAAGGGCAATCGCGCCGCCGGGGTGGCGGCGGGCTGCGCGGTGGGCGGCGGTATCGGCGCTGGCGCCGGGGCCTATGTCGCCGACAAGCAGGAACAGTACGCCAATACCGAACAGCGCTATAACGCGATGATCGATGACGTGCACAAGGACAACGAACGTCTGGCCGGCCTGATCCAGACCGCGCGCACCACCATTGCCGCCGATAAGGGGCGTATCGAACAGATCGACGCCGATCTGGCCGCCAAGAAGATCACCATGGACCAGGCTAAGACCAAGATGGCCCATGTGGACGAAAACACCGCCTATCTGCAAAAGACCATCGCGTCCCTGAAGGATCGCCGCGACAATTATGTCGCCGCCGCCAAGCAGACGCCCGCCAACAGCAATCAGAAGGCGCAGATGGATAAGGAAATCAATGCGCTGCAAACCCAGATCGCCCAGTTGGACGATCAGTTGGGGGCTTTGGTGGCGCGCCGCAAAGTGTCGAACGTCGGTTAAGGGTGGGATGGAATGATGACCATGCAAAAGACCCTGCGCTTTGGCGCGGTGGCGCTGGCCTTAGCGGTGACGGCCTGTTCGACCAATGACGATCCATCCAAGGGCGGCTTCTTCTCGGGCGTCAAGAACCTGAGCGACGGCACCTATAGCCAGCGGGTGGACGAACGCAAGAAGACCCTGGAAGATGCCCAGGATCAGAATGTCCAGCAGCAGCGCGCCTTGGATCGCGCCAATTCTGAACGCGACGCCGTGGCCGCGCAGCGCGGGACGGCGGAAGCCAAGCTGACCACCATGAACAATGATCTGGCCGCTTTGCAAAAGAAGCTGGCGGCGGCCAAGACCGCCAACGCCAAGGCCAAGCGCGAGGTTGCCGATCTGCAAGATCAGGTCAGCGATCTGCAGCAGCGGGTCGATATGGTCAAGCAGGACAGCTTTACCCCCGACCCGGAAAAGCAAGCCCGGCTTGATAAGCTGAAAAAGGAAAAGGAAGCCCTGGAAAGCCAGATCGACATGGCTTTGCGGCGTTAAGGGCAACGGGGATGACGGATATGGCGGCGCGCAATCGGCGGTTTGGCGGTCTGGGCTCGACACTATTGGCCTTGGCGCTGGCCTCGGGATTGATCGGGGGCTTTGCGGCAGCTCCGGTTGTCGCCGCCGACGATCCGTCCATCGCCCAGCAGAAACAAAAGAACGATGCCCTTCAGGCCTATATCGACAAGATGAAGGCTATGTTGGCGGGCGATCCTTGCGCGACCCCGGCCCAGGCGCAGGCATTGCTGTTTGCCGATCCTTTGGGCGGCCTGTCTGGTGGCGGGGCTGCCGACAAGACGGGGGACGCTTCGGCCAAGCAGCCGATTGGCGGCGGGTCAGCCCCGGATCAGGCGGGCAAGCCTGCCGATGCCGCGGCCAAGGCCGATACGCCGCCCGGCAAGCCGTTGGACCGTCAGACTCTGGTGGGCCGCCTGCACAATGCGGTAGCACTGGTCATTGCCGATCACAGCACGGGATCGGGATTCTTTGTCGCCCCCAATATCCTGATGACCAACAACCATGTGGTCGAGGGTAATAAAGGCCCCGATCTGGTGGTGATCGGCCAGGGATTGGCGGGTGTCCGTCCGGCCCATATCCTGGCCCAGGTGGCGGGGCAGGGTTTTGGGGCGCGCGATTATGCCTTGCTGAAGGTCGAAGGCCCGGGCGTTCAGGATTATCTCAGCCTGACCGAAACGGTCGAGGATCTGGAAAAGGTGGTGGCGGCGGGTTATCCCGGCCTGTTGCTGGACAACGACATGGCGTTCCGCTCGCTGTTGAAGGGTGATTTGAGCGCCATGCCGCAACTGGCCATGAGCCAGGGCTCGGTGATGGCTCTGCAAAACCGCGACCGGCTGCTGACCATCGCCCATTCCGCCCCCATTTCAGGCGGCAACAGCGGTGGTCCGCTGGTCGATCAGTGCGGCCGTGTGGTCGGGGTCAACACCTATATCAACGTCTCGGTGCAGCAGGCCAGCAGCGCCGGGTTTGCCATCGCCAGCCACGACGTCATCGCTTATCTAAAGGAAAATGGCGTGCCCGTGCAAATCCGGTCGGAGCGGTGCGAGGAATAGGGATGCTGGCTTAGGCTGACGCGGCTGCCGGGAATGATACGGTGAAGCGCGATCCCTGGCCGGGCTGGCTATCCACGGCGATGGTGCCGCCCTGGGCTTCCACCAGATGACGTACCAAGGTCAGGCCCAGACCCGATCCTCCGGTGGAGCGTGCCCAGGCGCTTTCCACCTGACCGAACGGTTCCCAAATCTTGCGCAGATGTTCGTCGGCGATGCCGACCCCGGTATCCCAGACGGTAAAGCGGGTGCCGCCTGCGGCCTGTTCGGCGATCAGGCCGATCCGTCCGCCCGGCTGGGTGAATTTGACGGCATTCAGCATCAGGTTCAGCAAGGCCTGGGTCAGGCGGCGGCGGTCGGCCATTAATTCCGCCTGTTTCGATCGTACTTCGATATCGAGAGACAGGCGTTTCTGGTCGGCATGATGGGCAATCAGGTCGCTGACCTTTTGCGCCAGATCGTCCAGTTGCACCCGGTCGATCTCCATATCCATGGTGCCGGTTTCAATGCGCGAAATGTCCAAGATGTCTTGGACGACGGTCAGCAGTCGGGTGCCCGCTTCGTGAATATAGGTCAGGTATTCCTTGTAATTGGGGTTGTCGAGCGGCCCCAGCGATTCTTCCAGCACCATTTCCGAATAGCCCAGGATGGCGTTCAGCGGCGTGCGCAATTCATGGCTCATGGTCGCCAGGAAATGGGATTTGGACTGGTTGGCGGCTTCGGCCATGGCAGTGGCGTTTTGCAGATCCAATTCGTGACGCTTACGCTCGCTGATGTCGCGGCCTTCGGGAATGATCCACACCACCTTGCCGTTTTCGTCGAACCAGGGACTGAGTGAAAAGTCCACGGTGACCGAGCCGTCGAGCGTGGGGTGGGTGGTCTCGAACCGCACGAACTGCCCTTGCGAAGCTAGGGCGATGCCCGCTTTCAGCCGCAGACGGTCGGTGGGCGAGGCATTCCACCAAGGCGTTTCCCAAAATGGTTTGCCGCAAACATCGGCGGGATTGGCCCCAACAATATCCAGCGCGCGCCGGTTGGCTTCCAACAGGACGCCGGTGCAATCCAAAAGGCCAATGAACTGGAAGGTGCGGTCAAAGATGGCCCGGAACTTCTTTTCGTTGGCACGGGCTTCCAACTGGCTTTTGCGCAGTTCGGTGACATCGCCGCCAATGCCGCGATATCCCAGAAAGGTTCCCTTGGCGTCGAACACCGCCTTGCCGTTGATGCGCATCCAGCGGAACTGCCCATCTTTGTCCTGGACCCGATAGACGAATTCCCGCAAGGGACGGCGCTGGGCGATGTCGTCTTGATATTGCGCCCAGATGGTTTCATCGCCAGGACTGCGCACCGCCAGGTCGAGGCGGTTCTTGCCGATCAGAAAATCGACTGCGCCGAAGACGTCCGAGATATGGCCCGACGAACAATAGGTGATGCGGCCTTCGGCGTCGGTTTCCCACAGCCAGTCGCCAGCACTTTCGGCAAAATCGCGAAAGCGGGTTTCGCTTTGTTCCAGGCTGTGACGCATGGAGATCACGGTGCTGACGTCGCGGTGCGTCACCATTACGCCTTGGCGGTCATCTTGCAGGGGAATTGGGGTGGCGGTGATGGAAAACCAGATATGTTCGTCGCCATCACCCCAGCCAAGAACGTGATCGGCAATAGTTTGGCCGGTTTGCAGCGACAAGATCGCCGGATGATCGGTCAGCGCTAAGGGGGCGTCATCCAAAGTGACGAAGCCGGGGGCCACATCCCATAACTGGGCCAACGATCCGCCATGCGCCGCCAATCCGGGAAAGGCGCGGCACGCTTGGTTGGATTCCAGAAAATGTCCGGCATCGTCCAGCAGATAAACCGGGTCGGGCAGGGCGTCCACCATCGCACGGCATAGCGACGACCCGGCAAACTCGCAGGTCAGGCGGGCATGCGGCGGGTTCGATGATTGCGAGGCGTCATCCTGACCGGGAAAATGTTTAGCCATCCCATTTCCTTCTAATCAGAAGTCCATGGTATGAGCCATTCTGTCAGGTCGCCAGAATGCGGATAGGTAAGAGGGGTAGACCTAAAGATTACGATTGAACTCGAAATTATCTTTCCCATGCCTTCGGGATATAGGCCTTTTGCAAAGTGTCACGAGAAAGAATTGTGCAGGGCGGCAAGACTGCGGTAGCCTTTTTCTACTGTATGTCTAGAAATGGGAGGAATGCTTCGCCATGACCGAGGACATTGCCGCAAAGATCCGTCACCGCGCTTTTCAGATTTGGCAAGAACAGGGCCAGCCCCATGGCCGCGACCAGGACCACTGGTTGCAGGCCGAGGCGGAAGTGACCGAGCCCGCCGCCGTTGCTGCCGTTGCCGCCGTTGCAGAGGTCGCGCCGCCGAAGAAGGCTCCGGCCAAGAAGGCCGTCGCGCCGAAAGCGGCTGCGGCCAAGCCGAAAAAGACCCCTGCCGCCAAGGCTTGAAGCAAGGACCCGGCGCCGTCATCCTAGCGGGGCCGGGTCCCCCCCCACCGCCCCGTCTAAGGATGTTCTGCCCTGATGCTTCGTGACGCCGCCCGCAGTTTGTTATGGACCCAATACATCCTCGCCCGTGCGGTGGATCGGGTGGGGCGTGCCGTCAAGGCGGCGGGGGGCGACAAGGGGCCGGTGTCCTTTTGCTATACCGATACCCACGCCGGGTCAGGCCGGATCGAGGGCGGGCCGGAGTTACGCCAGCGGCTGCAATATCTGTTGTCGCGTCAGGATAAATTCCAAAAACCGGTCTTTTTCGACGCCATTGCGGATACTCTGGACTGGCCTTGGCACCCCGGTTCCTGGCTGCTGGCGGGTCATGTGTTGGATCGCGTGGGCGGGCTGGAACTGGAAATCGACGTCAACGACATCGATGCCGCCGTGATCGCTCAGGCCCGGCAAAACCGTGACCCCGACAGTTGGGTCCGCTTCTGGTGCCATGACTGGTTCTTGTTTCTGCGCTCGCGGCTGGCCTTGCCCCGCCCGCCGCAATTCGTCTTTATCGATCCGTCGCCCACCGATGCGCGGGGGCCGTCCTATGTGATCGATGCGGGCATCTTGCTCGATACCCTGAACGTGCCCTATCTGGGCACCTACACCATGCAGGCCCCGCAGGAGGCCATAGATCAGTTGGGCCGCAGCGGTCTGGAACTGGTCTGGCCCGATGGCGGATGCGGGGTGGTGCTGGGCGGCGGGGCGGAAAGTCTGTTGCTGGACATCCTGCCCGATCTGCGCCGCCTGGCCGAAATTTTGGGCGGCGAGTTCGTCACCCGCCTGCCCACCGTCGCCGACTATACGATTTAGAAAATTACAACCAGCGCCGCTTCTTGAAGTAGCGGTACGGCAGCACCGCCACCGCGATCATCAGAACCAGTGCCAGGGGATAGCCGAATTCCCAATGCAGCTCGGGCTGGTTTTGGAAGTTCATCCCGTAGATGCTGGCGATCAGGGTCGGCGGCATGAAGATCAGGGCCATCACCGAGAAGATCTTGATGATGTTGTTCTGCTCGATATTGATCATGCCCAGGGTGGCATCCAGCAGAAACCCGATCTTGCCATTCAGATAGGTGGAATGTTCGCTCAAGGACCGGATGTCGCGCGTCATGGTCTTCAGATGGGCGCGGCTGTTTTTGCTGGTCATGTCCTCGGCAGCTTGGGCCAGGAAGGTGACGGCGCGGGCCAGGGCCAAAAGACTTTCGTTGGCTTTGGCGGTCAGATCGCCCGCGCGTCCGACCGAAGCGAGGACATCGCGATAATCCTGGCGCGGCCGGTCGTCGCTGGGATCATAATGAAAAATCGTCTGCGACAAGGTGTTGAGGGTGCTGGAAATCCCTTCCAGCACATCGGCGACGCGATCGACGATGGCTTCCAGCAGGCCCATCAACACGGCATCGGCGGTCAGCCCCAGACTGTGCTGACGCAGCAGCCGGGCCGGATAGGTTTCAAACGGGCGCGGCGTGGCATGACGCACCGTCACCGTGCAGCCGTGCAGCAGGATAAAAGTCACTGCAGGCGCTTCCGGCATCGGTCCATCCGATTTGGTCAACACCGGGGCGGTGACGAACACCGCCTGATCCTTGGTGTACAACCGGCTGGACGTCTCGATTTCCTGCATTTCCTCGCGGGTCGGCAGGTCCAGGTTCAGAGCGGCTTCCACCTGGGCGGCTTCTTCCGGCGTGGGGTCAAACAGATCGACCCACAGCGGCGACTGATCCAGGTGCATGTGATCCCCGACGATCACTTTGTCCCCGGTCAGAGAATAGACTGTCAGCATTGCATCTCCTCCCTTTGGGATTGGTCGCATTTATGACGGTCCGGCGCAAGGGGCGGGGCGTCGATTTAACCTGACGGCAACGCGGTTCGAGCCTGGGACGGTTTGTCCTAGCGCTGTCGTCGGACTTGTCTTCAGGCCCTTGGGGGCGCTAAAGTCCGCCGCCGATATTGCCTTATTCTCTTCCTTCCCAGGATCAAGGACCGCCCCATGAGCGAAGACCGCGAAATGTACGACGAAATCACCGCCCTGGTCGGCAGCATCGCCAAGGCGTTGGAAATCTCGGAAGAGGAAACCATCAAGGCCCTGGAAGCCAACCAGATCGCCATGGGTCTGGAAGCGGACGAGGAAGGGCGCAATTACGTCGGCGTGGCGTTCCGTGACCGCAGCGCCCGCATTTATCCCGGTGCCATCAAGCACGCCCCTGAAGCCCCCGTCGAACAGCCCAAGGCCGACGAAGGTTGTGGCGGCGGCGGATGCAGCTGCGGCCACTGATCGCACGGCACGCAAAACAAAAACGCCGCCGCTGGAGCAATCCGGCGGCGGCGTTTTGCTGTCTTGGATGTTTACCGGTCGCGCACTTCGGCCAGCAGGGCGGCGGCCTGACTTTGCAGGTTGCGTCGCAAGTCGATCTGCCAGTTGAAAGGCTGGCTCAAGACATTGGCCATTTCCAGGTCGAACCGCGCCAGGGCGGTCAGGATCAGGACTGTTTCAAGGGCGATTTGCTGTTCCATGGAAGCCTCCCCTAACAGGCCGCGCGGTTTTTTAGATCAGGCGCGGCGTTTGACCTTGGTGACGCCTGCTTTGTGCAGGGCTTTTTCCAAATCTTTCCAGGCCACCATGATTTCGGCGGCCAAGGGGCCGGTGTCGGCGTCCGGATGGTCGCGGAACCAGGCTTCGGCCTGACGCATCAGCAGCGGCAGATCGGCTGCGGCGTCCCTGGCTTCCTGGCGTGACTGGATGTGCAGGCGCTGGGCCAGGAAATCTTTGATTTCAGACAGTTCTTCCGGTGTGCAGGCAGCTTGCAAGACATCGTCCAGGACCGGGTCTTCCCGGTCGATGCGCCCCACCACTTCCGAGCGGCCACGCTTGATGGCGGGATCGTAAACGGTGCGGATCACCTGAATGACGCGGCGGCGTTCACGGAACTGCATGGTCCCTCTCCTGCCCAGGGGCGGCCCGTATGCCGCCAATTCATGGGCTGTATAATAACATTATGCGGTCCGTAGTACAGCCCAATTATGGGCCGTATGTGCGGACGGATATCAAATAAATCGGGCCGTATGGTCTTGACGGGACTGTGACGCCCGCCCTGCGACGCCCGCAGTGACCCCAGTGGGGCCGGGAAAAGGGCATAGGGCTCTTGTCCTCTTGACCTGTCGCCTTATCTGGCATATTGCAAATCATTCTTAATTGCAGAGGTGAGCCATGTTCCCGGATATGTCCCAGTCCATTCGCCCCGCCAGCCAGCGGATGAAATTGTGGGAAATCGATCCGCAATGGCATTGCACCATCATCGGCACCTGTTTGCCCATGGATGAACTGGCGTCCCTGATGGCGAAGACCGGCATCAAGCCGGCTTCGCCCAATCCCAGCGATTACGAAATCCATACGGTGATGGTCCATTGCGCCGTGCGCGAACGGCGCGCCGCCAAGATGATGCATAAGGCTTTGGACCGCCGCCATGCCCTGGCGGTGGCCCGGTTCTCGAAGCTGAAGACCGAAGCTGAGGTGGAACTGGCCTGGAAGGACAGTCTGGGACGCGGCGATGTGGCGGGCGGCTGTTGGGGCGCGATGTCCCACGGTGCGGTGGGCGAGGGGCTGCGCAATCGCATCTTCGCCGAAATCCATATGTTGTCACACCAGATCGGGGCGTCGGTGCGCGCCGATTTGCGTAAGATCTATACGTTGGAAGCGGAAAAGGCTGCCCTGCAAAAGCAACTGGCCCGCCAACAGGACCGTATCCGCCAGGATCGCGAAGATACGGCCCGCACCATCACCGAACTGAGCCAGCGTCTGGAAGTGGAACTGTCGGAAAGCCGCCGCCTGGGCCATGCCGCCGAAGCCGCCGATGAACTGGAACGGCTGCGTGCCCTGGTGCGGGAAAGCAATCTGCGTCTGGATCAGGAAATGGAACGGCGCATGGCCGCCGAGACCGAAATCCGCAGCCTGTTGGCCCGCATGAAGACGCTGGAAAGCGAAAGCCTGCGCCATGCCTGCGATCTGGACATTCTGCGCAGGGACAATCAGGCCCTGGAACAGCGTCTGTTGGACAAAATCGCACCAACGTCGGAACTGGCTGCTCAGCAACGGGGCGATGGGGTGGGGCAGTGCGACGGCGGGTGCGGCAATCTCGATCTGTGTGGCCGCTGCATCCTTTATGTCGGCGGTCGTCCCCAGCAGGTGCCTCATTTGCGCCGCCTGGTGGAGGGCTGTAACGGCACCTTCCTGCATCATGATGGCGGGATCGAGGAAAGCGTCAGCCGTCTGCCCAGCATGTTGGCCGGAGCTGATGCCGTGCTGCTGCCCACCGACTGCACCAGCCATGCCGCCCACGATAAGGTGAAAAGCCTGTGTCACCGCTGGGAAAAGCCGTTCATCCCGGTGACCCGTTCCGGCCTGGGTGCATTTCTTCAGGCCTTGGAAGGGGTTGCCCCTTCGCCCGCAACGGTCGAGTCCGTCCAGTAAAAGTTAACGCCTGTTGACCCCGGAACGCGCCGCATGTGAAGGCCCGGCGCGTTCCACTGCCGCCCGGCTCCAGACAATCCGTTGTCGGAACCGGGCGGGCTTTTTCCCTTAATAGCTCTTGCCGCTTTGCTTCCACATATCCTTGGTAAAGCGCACGACGCGGTTGCGGCCATTTTCCTTGGCCCGATAGAGCGCCACATCGGCGAATTTGACCGCCTGCCAGAAGGTATCGCTGTCGTTGGGGAAGTCGGCGAGGCCGATGGAAATGGTCTTTTGCAGCACTACGTTGCCGGTCTGCACTTCCAGCCGTTCGACGGCGGCGCGGATGTTTTCCGCCACCTGATCGGCCCCTTCGGGCGGGGTGTCGATCAAGACGATCAGGAACTCCTCGCCGCCATAGCGGATCACCAGATCGGACGCACGGACCGATTGGCGCATGACCTTGGACAAGGCCCGCAGCACCGCGTCGCCCGCATCGTGGCCGTAGGTGTCGTTGACCATCTTGAAGTAGTCCAGGTCCAGCATCAGGATGGCAACCCGGCTCTTGCGGCGGTGCACGTTGGCGGTCAGCGTCTCGACATATTCTTCCAGGAAACGGCGGTTGTTCAGCCCGGTCATGGGGTCGCGCAGGCTGGATTCCCGCAGGGTTTCCATCAGGCGCTTGGTTTCCAGGACCGGCGCGGCTTCGCGCAGATAGACGTTGATGTAAGGGATTTTGGCCGACAGATCGGCTTGTTCTTCCGGCGTGGCCAGCAATTGCAAGACGTTGCCCACCGCGCCCGACTGGATGATCGGCAGGCAGACATGGCGGCGGTCCTGGGCGTCTTCCGGCGGCTGATAGGCATAGCAAATGCCCGGCGTCATGATGCCGTCCACCTGATGGCCGGTGCGGCGCACCCGGCAGCCTTCGCTGCGGATCAGGATTTGCGGGTCGCACCAGCGGCAGGCCCCTTCGGCGCGGCCATCGACGAACAGCGGCGTCATATGGTTCTTGTTGGGAACCATTTCGTAGATCGAAAATTCCTTGATCCCGAATTCGTCCTGCAAGGTGTTGGCAAGGCGCTGGTTGATCTCGGCCTTGGTTTCGTCTTCCTCGATCGCCTGTTTGAAATGGGCGGCGCGGGTCAGGCCATCGACCATGTCGATGGTGGCGTTCAGCAGATTTTCGTCCGGATTGGGGGTGCGGTTGGTCAGACGCGCCACGCTGCCGCCGATGCGGTTCAGGCCGTCATCCAAAAAGGCCAACAGTCGGTTGGTGTCCACCGCGATCTGCCCCAACTCGTCTTGGGTGCGCTTTTCCACCGTGGCCTTGAAGTCGCCGCGCAAAGCCCGCTGCACAGCATTTTCCACGTCATTGGCGGTGCTGGCGATGGGGTGGATCAGACGGCGCAGCAGGAAGAACGCCAAGCCTGAGAACAGCGCCACGGTGCCGACGATGCCGCCGACCGTCAGCAGCGCCTTTTCCTTCAGGCTGCCGATCGAGACGTTCAAGGTCACCGCGCCCAGCACCGAGCCTTCGTTGACCTGATGGCATTGCAGACAGTTGGGCGAGCCGTGATTGGTGGCGATGAAGGGAATAGTGCCGCGAAAGAAGGTGTCGTCGCCGGTTTCCACCACCATGTACTGGGGCTTGCCGTCTTGCAGCACCTGGCGTTCGATGTCGTCCTTGGGGCTTTCCTCGCTGAAGCCCTTGCCGAACTGGTGTTCCACCAGCGGCGAGCGGACCACGCGGGCGCCCGACAGGCCCTGAACTTCCATCAGACGTTTCAGAAAGCTTTCGCGGCGATCGATGACGCCGTTGATCATCGATTCGGTCAGATGCACGCGCACGATTTCTGCCGCCGTGCGAATATGTTCTGACGAAGACGCAATCGAGAAGGTGCGAAAAGCGTAAAGGCTGATGGTCATCAAGATGGCGATCAAGCAGACGGCGATGGCCGCGAACAGCACCGTCACCTTGGTATTCAGACTGGCGGAAATTTTATCGATCCAGTTCATTCCGGCTTCCCCCCCGAGCGCCGTCGGTCCTTGTTTATCGTGCTGGGTATAACCCTAAAGGATGAATTTTGTCCTTTCGAGGCGATGACAATAAACCTTCATCATAATCTCCACAACGGCAGAGGGGGTTAGGATCGGCGGTTTCTCTGGCGGTTGACATTTCTTTCGCAGTGCGGCAAACAATATTCTTTCGCAATAAAGGCGGAAAGCGACACAAAATATCCGCCTGTCAGTCAAACGGGAAAGTCCGCCATCATGAGCATCAAGCCGCCCAAGAAGTTCTTTGAACCCCTGGCGATCGGTGCGCCGCAGCCCAACCGCGAAGTGCCGGTGGCGCTGGAACGCATGATCCATTTCTTTCCGCCGCATCTGGACAAGATCCGCGCCAAGCTGCCCGACATGATCCCGCAGGTGGACGTTTTGCTGGGCAATCTGGAAGACGCCATTCCCGCCGACGCCAAGGAAGCGGCGCGCAAGGGCTTCATCGAAGCGGCCAAGGCCAATGACTTCGGCTCGACCGGTCTGTGGACCCGCGTCAATTGCCTGAACTCGCCTTGGTTCTTGGACGATATGCTGCAAATCGTCGGTGAAGTCGGTGACAAGCTGGATGTGGTGATGCTGCCGAAGGTCGAAGGGCCGTGGGACATTCATTATCTGGATCAGTTGTTGGCCCAGTTGGAAGCCCGCCATGGCGTCAAGAAGCCGATCCAGATTCACGCCATCTTGGAAACCGCGCTGGGCGTGGCCAATGTCGAAGCCATCGCCGCGGCCAGCCCGCGCATGCACGGTATGAGCCTGGGCCCGGCCGATCTGGCGGCGTCGCGCGGCATGAAGACCACTCGCGTCGGCGGCGGTCATCCCTTCTATGGTGTGCTGGAAGATGGCCGTGCCGATGGCGGCGCGCGCACTCTTTATCAGCAGGATTTGTGGCACTACACCGTCGCCAAGATGGTCGATGCCTGCCAGTCCAACGGCCTGAAGGCGTTCTATGGTCCGTTCGGCGATTTCTCGGACGATGCCGCCTGCGAAGCGCAGTTCCGCAACGCCTTCCTGTTGGGCTGCGTCGGGGCCTGGTCGTTGCACCCCAAGCAGATCGAGATCGCCAAGCGCGTCTTCAGCCCCGACGTCAACGAAGTGCTGTTCGCCAAGAAAATCCTGGAAGCCATGCCCGACGGCACCGGCGCGGTGATGATCGACGGCAAGATGCAAGACGACGCCACCTGGAAGCAGGCCAAGGTGATGGTCGATCTGGCCAAGCAGGTTGCCACCCGCGACGCCGATCTGGCCAAGGCTTACGGTTTCTAAGCTGCGGCTTGGGTAAGGTGACAGGGGCGGGGCGGCGATCAGGCCGCCCCGCTTTCTTTTCCCCGCTTTCTTTTATAGTCTGCTCTTCTTGGCGGCTTTGCCGGGCCAGACGATGGGGCCCAACTGCACTGCCAGCATGGCGGCCAGGATTGCCGCCCCGCCCAAGGCCTGAACCAGGGTCATATGTTCGCCCAGCACCAGGATGCCGCCGATGGCGGCGAACAGCATTTCACCGCTGAAAATCACAGCGGCGTCGGCGGCGTTGGTGTGGCGCTGGGTGATGGTTTGCAGGGTATAGGCCAGCCCGACTTCCATCACGCCGATATAAAGGACTTCGATCCAGGCTTGGCGCAGCCCGTCCCAGGCGGGCGGCTCGAAGGCGGCGGCCCAGGCGATGCATAAGGTCGCGCTGATCAGATATTGTACCACCGCCAGCACCGTCGGCAGGCCGCTGCGCTTGGCGGCGTGGCCCACCAGAATGATGTGCATGGCCCAAAAGACGCTGCTGAGCACGATCCAGGAATCGCCGATGGTCAGATCCAGGCTGCCGCCACTCATTAAATAAGTGCCCAACAGGGACAGAAAGGCCGCGGGGATAACCACCGGATGGGGGGCGCGGGCAAACAGGAACAACTCGAAGATCGGCACCATCGGCGCATTCAGCCCGGTGAGAAACCCGGCATTGCCCACCGTGGTCTGGCCCACCCCGATCTGTTGGGCCAGGGATGCCCCCCACATCACCAGCCCGGTCAGGACCATCAGGCCCCAATCGCGGCGGTCCAGGGCGCGGGGGCTGGCGCGCCAGTGGGACAGGGCAAAGGGCAGCACCACCAACGCCCCCAACAGCAGGCGGGCAGCGGTAAAGGCGGCGGGGCTGACAAAATCGGCCCCGATTTTTTGCACGACGAAGGTTGACCCCCAGATCACGGCGGTCAGGGTCAATAACAGATTGGCGGTTAGGCGCGACATGGGGCGGCCTTCCTTTCTGGCATGCGCCCCAGGCCCGCGCCGGTCGGAAACCGGGCGGAACATCATCAAGAGGGCGCGTGTCGGATCGATCCGCCTGTCAGGACAAGCGGAAGGGTTCGGCTTTCAGGAAAGCCGCCAAGGTGGCTCGTCGCATTGATCGTAACGCCAGTAGGGTGCTTGGCCCGTCCGGCAAAATGCCAGCTTCATAATCACCTGCCAGACCAACCGCGAAGGCGGACGGTCGCCAAGATGTGATCACAAATCATAGTGTCACGCCCGGCGATCCGTCAACCATCGCTTTTGTATGGTCTTTGCAACCGCGCCCAATCAGCGCAGCGGCAGGTAGATATCGGTGATCAGGTCACATTCCGGCGTATCGAAAACCAGATTGAGATAATGGAAGTACAGCGGGAAATCCCGCAATTCCTCGCCGCTTTGGGGCAGCCAGTCGCGGTACAGGGGATAAATGGTCTGGGCGATGGACGAATGGGGGCCCAGATGACGCACCACGGCGCACCGTCCCGCCGGAATGGTCTTGGTGATCACGCCTTGCGGATTGGGCGGCACGTCGCGCCCGACGGATCCGCAAATGTCGAAGCGAAATTTGGCGGGTTCGGTGCGTTCCGGGTCGTCATAGGCGATGCCCAAAGTTTGGCTGGTGGCGACGGGCGACAGGCCGGTGGATTTGCGCCATTCGATGAAGGTGCCGACCGAGGCGTTCAGCCCCTCGGCAGGGCCGCGATGTTCCAGCACGGCGATTTTGGTTTCCGGGACGGTGACGATTTTGACGTCCATGGTCTGTGGTCTTTCTCGGTCAGGGAATTGAAAGCGCCCGTTCCAGGGTTGCCAGGCGGGCGCTTTGCGAAACCCGGTGGGGGTTTGCCCAAAAGCCGCCTTGAAGGCCCGTGAAAAGGATTCCGGGTTTTCAAAGCCGCTGTCGAGGGCGATGTCGATGACGCGCTCAAGCTTGTTGTAAGCTAAACGATAAGAAGCCCGCTTAAGGCGCATCAGTTGGATGTATCGCCCGATGCTGATCCCGCAATATTCGGAAAATTGCCGCTGAAAGTGGAACTTGGAAAAGTTCACCACTGTGCTCAATTCATCGACGGTTAAATCTTTGTCCAGATTGCGGTCGATGTAATCGAACAGTTTGTTGAAACGTGCGGCGTATTGTCTCGATCTTTGCATGTCGGCACCGGGGTTTGTCCATGCCCCGGACTATAGGCAGGGGCGGGGTGGGCGTCCTGACCGAGAATGCGGACTTTGCCCCGAACCGATGGGGCAGGGCCGTCCCAGGCCCCGCCCATCAGCATTCAGCACTTGGAAAAGTCGGGGGCGCGCTTTTCCATAAAGGCGGCGATGGCTTCGCGCAGTTCGGCCGAGGTCAGGCGTTCCTCGAACTGGCGGGCTTCGCGCTGGATGCGGTCCACCAGTGCTTCCGGTTCGGCGCGCAGCAGGGCCTTGGTCATGCGCAACGCCGCGCGCGGCTTGGCCGCCAGCTTGGCGGCCACCGCCAGGATCGAGGCTTCCAAGTCTTCCGGTGCGGTGATGGCGTTGACCATTCCGGCTTCGCGGGCGCGGGTCGCGTCAAAGGGCTCGCCCAGCAGCAACAGTTCCGACGCCAGTTGATGCCCGGCGCTGCGCGGCAGCAGCAGGCTGGACCCGGCCTCGGGGATCAGGCCCAGATTGACGAAGGGAAACTGGAAGCGGGCGTCGGTGGCGGCATGGACGATGTCGCAATGCAAAAGCATGGTCGAACCGATGCCGACGGCAAAGCCCTGCACCCCCGCCAGAACCGGCTTTTCGCTGGTTGCCAGGGCATAAAGGAAGCGTTCCAGCGCCGTACCCGCCAGACCGCGCAGGGTGAGAAAATCGTTGAGATCGTTGCCCGACGAAAAGGACCCGCCGCTGCCCAGAATCACCTGCACGTTGATGGTGGGGTCGGTCTTGCCCTGTTCCAGCGCGTCGGCCATGGCGCCATACATAGATAATGTCAGGGCATTCTTCTTTTCCGGTCGGGTCATGCGGATGATCTGAACCCCGCCTTGCACCTGAACTTCCACCTGATCGGTCATAAAATTTCCTCCGCTATTTCGCCGTTAAGGTTATTTTTCTTACGTTATCGTCAACTATCGTCCAGTAAGTTGAACTGCGCAATCCCTAACACACAGCTTCCCCGTCGGTCTTGCCTGTGATAAAAAATGGCCCCATGAATTTTCTCGATTTTGAAAAGCCCATCGCCGAGCTTGAGGGCAAGATCGAGGAGTTGCGGCATTTAAGCGACTCCGACGGGATCAATATCGCCGAAGAGATCAACCGTCTTCAGGTGAAGGTCGACAAATTGTTGCGTTCGACCTATGCCAAGTTGTCGCCCTGGCAGAAGACCCAGGTGGCCCGCCACCCGGATCGTCCCCATTTGAGCGATTACATCGAACGATTGGTGACCGACTTCACTCCCCTGGCGGGCGACCGCGCTTTTGCCGAAGACAAAGCCATTATTGGCGGTCTTGGCCGCTTCCGGGGGCAATCGGTGATGGTGATCGGCCATGAAAAGGGCCGCGACACCGAATCCCGCGTTCGCCACAATTTCGGCATGGCCAAGCCCGAAGGCTATCGTAAGGCCCGACGCTTGATGCAGATGGCGGATCACTTCCGTATTCCGGTCATCACCCTGGTCGATACCGCCGGCGCCTATCCGGGTGTCGAAGCGGAAGCCCGCGGTCAGGCCGAAGCCATCGCCCGCAGCATCGAAACCTGTCTGGACATCCGTGTCCCGCTGATTTCGGTGATCATCGGCGAAGGCGGGTCGGGCGGGGCTATTGCCCTGGCTACCGGCAATTCGGTGTTGATGCTGGAACATTCCATCTATTCCGTGATCAGCCCCGAAGGCTGCGCCTCGATCCTGTGGCGGTCCGGCGAAGCGGCCAAGGATGCGGCGGAAGCCCTGCGCCTGACGGCCCAGGACCTGCACAAGCTGGGCGTGATCGACGACATCATTCCCGAACCGCTGGGCGGCGCGCACCGCAACCCCGACGTCACCATGGACGCCCTGGGCGATGCCGTGGCCAAGTCGCTGTCGGTGCTGTCCCTGCAAGATGGCGGCGTTCTGCGCGCCCGCCGTCGCGACAAGTTCCTGGAAATGGGCAAGGTCGGCTTGGCCGGTTAAATCCCGTTTTCCCGGTTTTCCGCGAAAAACCCCCGGCTTCCCGCCGGGGGTTTTTTGCTGTTTGCCTCAAACTTACCCCATCGGTGCCCTAATCTTGCCATAGTGCGCCTCTAACTTTCTTTTCATGGCGCTGACGGGGCCCCCCTGAAAACCGCTTCTGACCCTGGTCCGACCCCCATAGGTCCAATGTTCAGACGGTGTTCATCCCGGAAACGCCATAGTCGGTGGAAAGGTTAGGACACGACTGATCCGCCGCCGGTTTCAAAAGGTCGCCATCGCTCACGCTTCCCCCAGCGTATCCCTCAAGGGAGCGTGTGGCTCCGCCGAAACCGGAGAATTGGGCGGCCAGGGAGGGATCCCCCCCTATCCCTCCCGGCCCGCCGGTTCGACGAACGCTCGATCCGTTCGCCGATGATAATAAGTAACGCTGATGACGAACCCTCCTTGTCCTGAAGCCGGGCTGCGATCCCCCCTCCCGCAGCCCGGTTTCTTTTTGTCTGCTGTTTTTGGTGGCACGGGTTGCGCTGGGGCGGTTTCGGCCTAAACTCTAGCCATCATGCGCAGACTAGCCTCACCCGATACTGTTCCGCCGCCCGGCAAAGCCCGCAACGACTGGCAGACCCTGGGTACCTTGCTCCCTTATCTGTGGCCTGCCGAATTCGGCTTGCGCCTGCGGGTGATCGGCGCGTTGGCCTGCCTGGTGGCGGCCAAGTTAATCAATGTCTATGTGCCGGTGCTCTACAAGCAGTCGGTGGACGCCCTGTCCGTCAAGGATCTGGTGGCGGTGCCGCTGGGCATCTTGCTGGCTTACGGTGGGGCGCGGGTGCTGTCCCAGGGGTTTGGCGAATTGCGCGACGCCCTGTTCGCACGGGTCGGACAGCGGGCCATCCGCACCGTCGGCTTGCAGGTGTTTCGCCATCTGCACGGCCTGTCCCTGCGCTTTCACCTGGACCGCCAGACCGGCGGGCTGACGCGGGCCATCGAACGCGGCACCAAAGGTATCGAATTTTTATTGAATTTCATGCTGTTCAACATCCTGCCGACCCTGCTGGAGATCGGTTTGGTGTGCGGCATGCTGTGGTACTACTACGACGCCCGCTTCGCGGTGGTGACGTTCGTGACCATCGCCATCTATATCGCCTTTACCCTGGGGGTGACGGAATGGCGGATCAAATTCCGCCGGACCATGAACGAAACCGACCAGGAGGCCAATACCAAGGCCATCGATTCCCTGCTGAACTACGAAACCGTCAAATATTTCGGTAATGAAGGGCACGAGGCCCGGCGTTTCGACAGCGCTCTGGCGCGCTATGAACAGGCCGCCGTGGTCAGCAAGACCACCTTGTCGATGCTGAACATCGGCCAGGGCGCGATCATCGCCATTGGTCTGACGTTCGTCATGTTGATGGCGGCGGACGGCGTGGCAGCGGGCAAGATGACGGTCGGCGATTTCGTTCTGGTCAATGCCTATCTGATCCAGCTGTATCTGCCGCTGAATTTCCTGGGCTTCGTCTATCGGGAAATCAAGCAGTCGCTGATCGATATGGAATCCATGTTCTCGCTGTTGTCGCAGAATGTGGAAGTGGCCGACAGTCCCGCCGCCAAGCCGCTGGACGCGGCGCAAGGCGAATTGCGGTTCGAAGATGTGCATTTCGCCTATCATTCCGACCGGCAAATTCTGAAAGGCATCAGCTTTACGGTGCCCGCAGGCAAGACGGTGGCCATCGTCGGGCCGTCGGGGGCGGGTAAAAGCACTCTCTCGCGCCTGTTGTTCCGTTTTTATGATGTCAATCAGGGGCGCATCCTGATCGATGGTCAGGATATCCGCGACGTGACGCAAAGCTCGTTGCGCGGCGCCATCGGCATCGTGCCGCAAGATACCGTGCTGTTTAACGATACGGTCTTTTACAACGTCGCCTATGGCCGTCCCGGCGCATCGCGCGACGAGGTGGAGGCCGCGGCCCGGCTGGCGCGCATCCATGATTTCGTCTCGGCCTTGCCCCAGGGCTATCAGACCCGGGTGGGCGAGCGCGGGTTGAAGCTGTCGGGCGGTGAAAAGCAGCGCGTCGCCATCGCCCGTACCATCCTGAAGGCCCCGCAAATTCTGCTGTTCGACGAAGCAACGTCGGCCTTGGATACCCAGACCGAGCGGGAAATCCAGGTCAGCCTGCGCGAAGTGTCGGCCAACCGCACCACCTTGGTGATCGCGCACCGCCTGTCTACCGTGGTGGATGCCGACGAAATCATTGTGTTGGAGGCAGGCCAAATCGCCGAACGCGGCCGCCACGATGAATTGCTGGAACGCGGCGGCAAATATGCCGAGATGTGGCGCAAACAGCAGGAAAGCGCCCAATTGCAGGAAGAGTTGGAAGATTTGGGCGACAGCGTTTCGGCCACGGCCTGAAGACAGTCGTCATCATGATCGCGGGCGGGCGGCGCAAGTCTCCCGCCCGTTTTTATGAGCGGTTGTCTGTCCCGATTACCGGGGCGTGCATTGTCCTGAAGTTCAATATCAAGGGTTTTACATTCCGACGTAGGTTTGCGCCGGACCGGTTTTGGTCCGCAGCAACAAACAAAAGCCGCGCCCGGTCCCAAGCGCGCGGTACGGGAGAAAACCCATGGCTCAAAGCGCGTTCTTTATCCCCTCGGTCAATCTGATCGGTCCGGGCAGCATCGATAGTGCGCTCTCGACCCTGGCTGGCTATGGCTTCAAGCGAGCCTTACTGGTCACCGACGCGGTCTTGTCGAAGATCGGTTTGGTGGGCACCGTCGCCGATGCCCTGCGCGGCAAGGGTGTCGAAGTGACCGTGTACGACGGCGTGCACCCCAACCCGACCATCGCCAATGTCGAGGCTGGCCTGACCCTGCTGCGGTCCAACGACTGTGACTGCGTGGTGTCGCTGGGCGGCGGCTCGCCCCACGACTGCGCCAAGGGGATCGCGTTGTGTGCCGCCAATGGCGGGGCAATCGCCGATTATGAAGGGGTGGACAAGTCGGCCAAGCCGCAATTGCCTTTGGTGGCCATCAACACCACGGCGGGCACCGCCAGCGAGATGACCCGTTTCTGCATCATCACCGACCAGAAGCGTCATATTAAGATGGCCATCGTTGATCGCCATGTCACGCCGCTGTTCTCGGTCAATGATCCGGAAGTGATGGTGCACAAGCCCGCCGGGCTGACCGCCGCTACGGGCATGGATGCCCTGACCCATGCGGTCGAGGCGTATGTGTCCACCGCCGCCACCCCGATTACCGACGCCTGCGCCTTAAAGGCCGTATCCCTGATTGCGCAGAATCTGCGTCAGGCGGTGCGCCACGGTCATGATCTGCATGCCCGCGAACAGATGGCCTATGCCCAGTTCCTGGCCGGGATGGCCTTCAACAATGCCTCCTTGGGTTATGTTCATGCCATGGCGCATCAGTTGGGCGGGTTTTATGACCTGCCGCACGGCGTCTGCAATGCGGTGCTGCTGCCCCATGTGGAAAGCTTCAATGCCGCCGTATCGGGTGCGCGCCTGACCGATGTCGCCGCCGCCATGGATGTGGATGTTTCCGGCATGACCGACCGCGAAGGGGCCGACGCCTGTCTGGCCGCCATCCGCCAGTTGTCCGCCGATATCGGCATTCCGGGCGGTCTGCGGGAATTGGGGGTCAAGGAAGGCGACATCCCGACCCTGGCCGCCAACGCCCTGAAGGACGCCTGTGGTTTGACCAATCCCCGTCCGGCCAGTCAGGCCGAGATCGAAGGGATCTTCAGCGCCGCCTTGTAATCGGTCAATGCTTTGAAACTATGGAGTTCCATTGTTGGCGCCAGATGGGGCCGGACTGCTGCAAGGTAGTCCGGCTTTTTCTTGTTTTACTTGAAACTGCGTGGTTTTCTCGCGTCGCCCCCTTGGTGCGGGCGCGGAAAAAGGCTAACATCCGCCGTGGTGAGAGAGGTGCGGGATGTTTAAATTCATCGGCAAAGCCCTGGCCGGACTGGTGTTGACCAAGGACGCCCGGATGGCGCTGGAACAGGCCAATCAGCCCAAGAGCGGCGGTGCGCGCGCTGGCGCGGGGCATCATGCCCTGGCGACGCCGCCCAAACCGCCGGGGGCTGTCGCCGCTCAGGCTGCCTTGGATGCCAAGGCGTCGGAAAAGGACGAAGCCATCGCCGAAGCCCAGGCGGCGGCTGAAAATCTGGTCACCCCCGACCGTGCCGAACTGATCCGCAACGCCATGCGGGTGCGCAACGCCAAGCAGGCGATCCTCGCCGATCTGAATGATGAAGACCGCGCCAAGCTGGTCGCCGCCGCCATGAAAGCCCTGATGCGGGAAGGTAAATAAGAATGGGCGGCGCTTTCTTTTTCTCCGTCCTGGAAAGACCTCTGTGCAGCCTTTAGATCCTCAAGCCCTGGCCGAGGGCGTTCTGGCCGGTCAGCGCCGCGCCCTGGCCCGCGCCATTACCCTGATCGAATCGACCCGCGACGACCATCGCGCCGCCGCCGACGCCTTGTTGGAACGTCTGTTGCCCCATACCGGCAACAGCGTGCGCATCGGCATTTCCGGTGTGCCGGGGGTGGGCAAGTCCACCTTCATCGAAAGCTTCGGCATGCATGTGATCGGCCAGGGTCACCGGGTGGCGGTGCTGGCTGTCGATCCGTCCTCGCCCCGTTCGGGCGGCTCGATCCTGGGTGACAAGACCCGGATGGAGGAATTGTCCCGCGACGAGCGCGCCTTTATCCGTCCCTCTCCTTCGGGCGGGACGCTGGGCGGCGTGGCGCGGCGCACCCGTGAGGCTTTGCTGGCCTGCGAAGCCGCCGGATTCGATGTGATCGTGGTGGAAACCGTCGGCGTCGGCCAGTCGGAAACCGCCGTGGCCGATATGGTCGATATGTTCCTGCTGCTGCTGGTTCCCGGCGGCGGCGACGAATTGCAGGGCATCAAAAAGGGCATCGTTGAAATCGCCGACGCCATCGTTGTCAACAAGGCCGATGGCGATCTGGCCAACGCTGCCCAGCGGGCGGCGCGCGATTACCAGAACGCCCTGCATCTGCTGCGCCCCACCAGTCCCCATTGGACGGTGCCGGTGCTGCGCACATCGGCCATCACGCACACCGGCATCGACGAAGTTTGGGCCACGGTCGAGCGTTACCGCCAGACCATGGGCGATGCGGGCGACCTGCATGCCCGCCGCTCGACCCAGGCCCAGGCCTGGATGTGGAACGAGGTTGCGGAGAACCTGATGGTGCGGTTCCGCAGCCATGGCGTCATCACCCAGGCTCTGCCCGAGATTGAAGCAAAAGTGGCGTCGGGACAGATCACTCCGACGGTCGCCGCGCAATTTTTGCTCAACGCCTTCCTCGACACGGACCGGCGGAACGCTTAAACATGGATAAGACCCCAAGAGCAAGGGACCTGAAATAAATGGCGTTGTTTGAAGAAGACCGTCTGAAGCGCGAACTGCTCGGCCTGTTTGGGCATATGAGCCTCATGCGCCGCGAACTGGCGGCCTTGCAGGCGACGGAACCGGGAACACACGATTTCGCCTCGATGTCCGACACCCTGGACGCCATCGTCGAAAGCACCGAGGTGGCGAGCAACACCATCTTGGAAAGCATGGAATCCATCGACGAAATGATGGGTGAATTGCGCCAGTCGTCAGATCCCAAGGCCAAGGATATCGCCGATAAGGTGACGGATCGCGCCAATGCGGTGTTCGAGGCTTGCTCGTTCCAGGATCTGACCGGCCAGCGCATCACCCGCGTTGTCAACGGTCTGAAGTTCGTCGAGGAACGGGTCAATGCGATGATCCGCATGTGGGGTAAGGACGAGCTGGAAAAGGCGGTCGAGGAAGTGCGCACCAACGCCCAGCCGGCCGATCCCGATAAGGCCTTGCTGCATGGTCCCCAGCGGACCGACGTGGCCATTTCCCAAGACGATGTCGATAAGCTGTTCTCGCAAGACGATATCGACAAGCTGTTTGGCTAAGCTTTTCTCGGGGCGCTGCGGCGGGATTGGGCTTGCCGATCCGGCCGCAAATGGCCCCGCAGGAAAGATTCGCGAATGGTGCAAGAATCTCCTTGACCTTGGGCTTGCATCACCGTAAAAACCCGGCTTCCCAGCCGATGCGTGGTTGAAGAATTTAAGAGGGTTCGCTCATGTCTCGTCGTTGTGTCCTCACCGGCAAGGGTGTGCAGACTGGCAATAATGTCAGCCATGCCAACAACAAGACCCGTCGCCGCTTCCTGCCTAACTTGCAGGAAACTGCTGTGCTGAGCGATGCTCTGGGCCAGATGGTCCGTCTGCGCGTTTCCACCCGTGGTCTGAAGACCATTGAGCATAATGGCGGCATTGACGCCTATCTGCTTTCGGTGAGCGATATCAAGCTGTCCGCCGACGCCCTGCGCCTGAAGCGCCGCATCCAGCGCGCTCTGGAAAACCAGGCCGCCGCCTAATCAGGCTTGCTTGTTTGACGGGCCCCGCCTTCGAAAGAAGGCGGGGTTTTCGTCTTTATACCGATGCCTGCCTTTCTCTAAACCGTGCCCGGCTTCATACTTATTCCGGTCACTGTTGACGGAAAGGGCAGGCAATGGTTGAGCGTCGGACGGTTCTGAAAGGGTTGGCGGGTTTGCCGTTATCCGCGATTTTGTCCAATCCCGAACTGGCGCGTGCCGCCGCATCCGCCACCAGTTTGGTGACAGTTTCCACCAAAAGCGGGCGGGAAGTGACGGGGGCGCTGGCGCTGCCCGCTCAGACGCCCGCTCCGGTGGTGCTGTTGGTGCATGAATGGTGGGGGTTGAACGATCAGATCCGCGCCGTTGCCGCCGAACTGGCCGATCTGGGTTATGTGGCCCTGGCGGTCGATCTGTTCGACGGCCATGTCGCCACCACCCCGGAAGACGCCAAGGCGCAAACCCAGGCCGTCGATCCCAAGGTTGCCAGCGAGATTATGGCCGCCTGGGTGGAATGGGCCGGGCGCGACAGTCATGGCAATGGCCGTGTGGCCCTGATGGGCTGGTGCTTCGGCGGCGGCTGGTCGCTGAATGGCTCGGTGATTGCCCCTGTGGATGCCACCATCGTCTATTATGGCAAGTGCGACCTGCCCGCCGAACAGTTGGCCCATCTGAAGGGGCCGGTGCTGGGGCATTTCGCCACCCGCGATAAATATATCGACAAGCCCATGGTGGCGCGCTTCGAAGCGGCCATGCATCAGGCGGACAAGCCCTATCAGGTCTTCTGGTACGAAGCGGATCACGCTTTCGCCAATCCCACCGGGCAGAATTACGAAAAGCCTGAATCCCAATTGGCCTGGGACCGCACCACCGCCTTTCTGGCGGCCAAGCTGCGCTGAGGGCTGGGGGAGGCTATTCCTCCTCCCCGTCCTTCAGATTGCTTTGCGACAGGGGAATGATGGTGCGCGACAGTTCGTGGGCCACCATCCATCCCGGTCGTTCCTGCGAGTCGCACGAGGCGGAACGTAGGCGCACCGCCAAGCCATCCCCCAGCGGACGATCCCAGTTATAAAGGACGCAGTGCTCGCCATCGGGGCCGCGCATCTCGCCATCCAGCCGGGCGGCGTAATTTCCGTAATGGCTGCCCAGGCCGTTGCCGACGCTTAAGGGCGGCTCGGGCGGCTTCGGGGGTTCCTGTCCGGCGCAGCCCGTCAACAGCGGCAGGACCGCTGCCAGGGCGTATAATGCGGCTTTTCGTGGCGTGCGTTGTCCCATGCCCATTCTCCCTTGATCCCACTATCGTGATGGGCTGGGAATAAGGCGCTTTTACGGCGGCAGGGCGAGGGGAGAGGCGGGACGCATTCCCCTCAAAAGAAAACGCCCGTCAGGGAAATCTGACGGGCGTTTTGCCGATGGACGTTTTGTCCGGCCGTGGGCGGGTTAGTTGGCCGCGCCGTGGCAATGTTTGTACTTCTTGCCGGATCCGCAGGGGCAGGCTGCATTGCGGGGCAGGCTGGTCCAGGTGGCCGGGTCGTTGGGGTCAACGGCGGCGGTGCGCTGGGGCTGCATGACCAGACCCGCTTCGGCGGCGTCGGCGGCGTGCTGCTGGGCAAAGGCCGGGTCATCGCGCCCTTCGGTGAGGTTGGACGGCGATTGCGGCGCCAGATCGTCAGACGACACGTCATCGACGCGCAACTCGATATGCGCCAGCAAAGAGGTGATCTTTTCGCGCAGATCACCCAGCATTTCCTCGAACAGATTGAACGCTTCGCGCTTGTATTCGTTCAAGGGGTCGCGCTGACCATAGGCGCGCAGGCCGATGCCCTGGCGCAGATGGTCAAGCGTCAGCAGGTGATCCTTCCAGGACTGGTCCAGCACCTGCAACAGCAGGCTCTTTTCCACCATGCGCATGACCTCGGGGCCGTAATTGGCGGCCTTTTCGGCCATCTTGCGATCAACGGCGTCCAGGATGCGGTGACGGATTTCCGGATCGGCGATGCCTTCTTCCTTGGCCCAATCGGGAACCGGCAGGTTCATGTTGAAGATGCGCAGCACTTCCTCGTGCAGGCCCTGGACATCCCACTGTTCGGGATAGGCCTTTTCGGGGATGTGGCGCGAGACCATTTCCTCGACCACTTCATGGCGCATGTCGGCCACGTCCTGGGCGACGTCCTGGGCGTTCATCAGTTCCTTGCGCTGTTCATAGATGACCTTGCGCTGGTCATTCATGACATCGTCGAACTTCAGCAAATTCTTGCGGATGTCGAAGTTGCGGGCTTCGACCTTCTGCTGCGCCTTCTCCAACGCCTTGTTGATCCAAGGATGGATGATGGCTTCGCCTTCCTTCAGGCCCAGCTTCTGCAGCATGCTGTCCATGCGCTGCGACCCGAAGATGCGCATCAGGTCGTCTTCCAGCGACAGGAAGAACTTGGACCCGCCGGGATCGCCCTGACGGCCGGTACGACCACGCAACTGATTATCGATGCGGCGGCTTTCATGGCGTTCGGTGCCGATGACGTAAAGCCCGCCAGCGGCCAGGGCCTTTTGCTTCAACTCGGCGACTTCGGCCTTGATGGCTTCGGCCTTTTTGGCGCGTTGGGCTTCATCCTCGATGCCCGCCAGTTCTGCTTCCAGGCGCATCTCCAGATTGCCGCCCAACTGAATGTCGGTGCCGCGGCCCGCCATGTTGGTGGCGATGGTCACCGCGCCGGGGACGCCGGCCTGACCGACGATATAGGCTTCCTGCTCGTGGTGACGGGCGTTCAGCACCTGATGGGGGATCTTCTTCTTCTTCAGCAGATCGGCCAGATATTCCGACTTTTCGATGCTGACGGTGCCCACCAGAACCGGCTGCTGACGCTGACGGCATTCCTCGATCAGGGCGCAGATGGCGTCGTACTTTTCGCGGGCGCTACGATAAACCTCGTCGTCCTCGTCCTTACGCTGCACCGGCAGGTTGGTGGGGATGTCCACCACTTCCAGATTATAGATTTCCAGGAACTCGCCCGCTTCGGTCATGGCCGTGCCGGTCATGCCCGCCAGCTTGGGATAGAGGCGGAAATAGTTCTGGAAGGTGATCGAGGCCAGGGTCTGATTTTCGTTCTGGATGGTGACCTTTTCCTTGGCCTCCAACGCCTGATGCAGACCTTCGGAATAGCGCCGCCCTTCCATCATGCGGCCGGTGAACTCGTCGATGATCACCAGCTTGTCATCCTTGACGATGTAATCGACATCGCGGGTGAACAGCTTGTGGGCGCGCAGGGCCTGATTGACGTGGTGCACCAGATTGATGTTCTGGATGTCATAGAGATTGCCGCCGCGCAGCATCTCCATATCGCCCAGCATCTGTTCCACATGCTCCACCCCTTCCTCGGTCAGGGTGACCGAGCGGGACTTTTCGTCCTTTTCGAAGTCGGTGTCGATCAACTGCGGGATCAGGGCATCGACGCGGATGTAAAGTTCCGAATTATCCTCGGTCGGGCCCGAGATGATCAGCGGCGTGCGGGCTTCGTCCACCAGGATCGAGTCCACTTCGTCGACGATGGCGAAGTTGAAGGCGCGCTGGCACATTTCGTCCAGGCGGAACTTCATGTTGTCGCGCAGATAGTCGAAGCCGAATTCGTTGTTGGTGCCATAGGTGATGTCCATGGCATAGACGGTGCGGCGCTGGTCGTCGCTCAGTTCGTGGACGATGCAGCCGCACGACAGCCCCAGGAAGCCGAAGACCCGGCCCATCCAGCCGGAATCGCGCTTGGCCAGATAGTCGTTGACGGTGACCACATGCACACCCTTGCCCGACAGGGCGTTCAGGTATGTCGGCAGGGTCGCCACCAGGGTCTTGCCTTCACCGGTGCGCATTTCGGAAATCATGCCCTTGTGCAGCACCATGCCGCCCAGCAGCTGAACGTCGAAGTGACGCTGGCCCAGGACGCGCTTGGCGGCTTCGCGCACGGTGGCAAAGGCGTCGACCAGAATATCGTCCTCGGTCTCGCCTTTGGCCAGACGATCGCGCAGCCAGTCGGTGCGGGCGCGCAATTGTTCGTCGGTCAGGCTGACCAGGGAAGGTTCGAGGGCGTTGATCGCTTCGACCTGCTTGCGGAAGGACTTCAGGAGACGGTCGTTTGCAGTGCCGAAGAGACGGCGGGCGATAGCGCCGAACATGCGAGAACCTCTAGGATGCGTGAAAGGTCGGAAACTGACCTTTTTAGGGATGGTGACACACATAGAGCCCATGGCGAGTTCTGTCAACGACGCTGGCCCGATCCACCCCTAAAGGCAGTGGGCGATTGCGTTGCTGCAATGCCGCAATGTCGCATGCGCGGGGCCGGGGCGCATTGGTGCTCTTGTCTGGCGGCGCAGGTTGTGTTTAATGCCTGTTCTGGTAATTTTCCGCTTAAGGTCCGCCAATGGTGGGCCGCTCTCGAACCAAGGAAGCTTTTCCATGTCTTCTCGCACCCTGCGCGCCGCCGTGCTCGCTGCGTCCCTGATGGCCGTCGCCGTGCCCGCTTTCGCGGCCGATACCGCCAACAACCCGGTGGTCGCCACGGTCAACGGCAAGGAAATCCGTCTGAACACTCTGCAAGACGCCTATCAGAACTCGCAGTTCCGCCAGGTTCCCCTGCAGATGGTTTACGACCAGGTGCTGGACTTCGTGATCACCGGTCAGTTGCTGCTGGACCAGGCCAAGCAGCAGGGTCTGGAAAATGATCCCCAGGTCAAGGCCGCCGTGCAGCAGGCCCAGGACCGCATCCTGCAGCAGACCTTCCTGATCAAGAAGCTCGACAGCGAGATTTCGGACGCCGACATCAAGGCGGCTTACGAAGACCTGAAGAAGAACATGCCGCCCAAGGAAGAGGTGCATGCCCGCCACATCCTGCTGAAGACCGAAGACGCCGCCAAGAAGGTGATCGCCGATCTGAAGAAGGGCACCAAGTTCGAAGACGAAGCTAAGGCCAAGACCGAAGATCCGTCGGGCAAGGAAAACGGCGGCGATCTGGGCTTCTTCACCAAGGAAGACATGGTCCCCGAATTCGCCGAAGCCGCGTTCAAGCTGAAGCCCGGCGAAGTCACCCAGACCCCGGTCAAGAGCCAGTTCGGCTATCACGTCATCAAGGTGGAAGAACGCCGGACCGCTCCGCCGCCCAGCCTGGAAGAAGCCAAGCCCTCTTTGGTGGCTCAGTTGAAGCAGGTTAAGGCCCAGAAGATCATCGAAGGTCTGCAAAAGACCGCCACCATCAAGCGCTTCAAGGCCGACGGCAGCCCTGCCGACGCGCCCGCCAAGCAGTAAGTCAGTACATTTTATTATCGGAGCATGACCACCATGATCGCGATTTCGCCGCTCGCCCCCAAGAGCTATCCGGAGATGAAACCCATCGCCGGTGTGCGCCTGGCGTCCCACGCCTGCGGGCTGCGATATCAGGGCCGTACCGACCTGATGGTCGCCGAACTGGCCCCCGGCACCACTGCCGCCGGGGTGTTCACCCGTTCGCTGACCGCTTCGGCGCCGGTGCTCTGGTGTCGCGAAGCCCTGAAGGGCGGCGTGGCCCGCCTCGTGGTGGTCAATTCCGGCAATTCCAACGCCTTTACCGGGTCGTTGGGCGTGGCTTCGGTCAAGCGCACCGTCGATAAGGCGGCTGCGCTGGTCGGCTGCAAGCCGGAGGAAGTTTTCGTCGCCTCGACCGGCACCATCGGCGTGCCGATGGAAGACAGCAAGATCACCGCCGCCCTGAGCGAGGTGATCGGCAAGCTGTCGGATGCGTCCTGGGATGATGCGGCACGCGCCATCCTGACCACCGACACCTACCCCAAGCTGGCCACCCGTACCGCCAAGATCGGCGGGGTTGAAGTGCGCATCAACGGGTTCTGCAAGGGCTCAGGCATGATTGCCCCCGACATGGCCACCATGCTGGCCTATGTCTTTACCGACGCCGCCATTCCCGCCCCGATCCTGCAGGACCTGCTGGCCAAGGGCGCGGACAAGTCGTTCAACGCCATCACCGTGGATTCCGACACCTCGACCAGCGACAGCCTGCAACTGTTCGCCACCGGCAAGGCGGGCAACCCGGTTCCGGCCTCGGCCCAGGACAGCTTGCTTGGCGACTTCAAGCGCAAGCTGAACAGCCTGCTTTTGGAACTGGCCCATCTGACCGTGCGCGACGGCGAAGGCGCTTCCAAGTTCGTCGAAGTGCGCGTCACCGGCGCGGCCAGTGCCCGCGCCGCCAAGGTGATTGCCCTGGCCATCGCCAATTCGCCGCTGGTCAAGACCGCGGTGGCGGGTGAAGACGCCAATTGGGGCCGCATCGTCATGGCGGTGGGCAAGTCGGGCGAAAAGGCCGACCGCGACCGTCTGTGCATCAAGATCGGCGGTGTCGCCGTGGCCCAGAACGGCCAGGTGGTGCCGGGTTATGACGAAGCCCCGGTCGATGCGCATATGAAGGGTCAGGACATCCTGATCGAAACCGATGTGGGCGTTGGACGCGGCAAGGCGACCGTCTGGACCTGCGATCTGACTCACGCCTATATCGATATCAATGGATCTTACCGCACCTGAGAGCGGCTGCCTGGCCGCTGACCGGGGTTGGCATGGTGCGCCGCTGGATACGGCGCGCCTTCGCCTGCGTCGGCTGATCCCGTCCGATGCCGACGCTGTGGCCCAGTTGCTGGACGACTGGGATGTGGTGCGCAACACCTCGAACATTCCCTTCCCCTATAGCCGGACCGACGCCGAGCGTTTCATCGCCCAGGTGGAAGACGCCATGGTCCAGGGCCGCGCCCTGGTCTTCGCTGTCGAGGAAAGATTGTCTGGCCGTCTGGTTGGCTGCGTTGGTGCCTCCATTACGGCGGGCACGGCGGAACTGGGCTATTGGCTGGGCCGTCCCTGGTGGAACAAGGGCTATGCCACCGAAGCGGTGCGCCGCACGCTGCGCATGCTGTTCGTCAATTTCGGCATTGGTTTGGCCTGGGCGGCGGTGTTGCCCGACAATCTGGGCTCGCGCCGGGTTCTGGAAAAGGCCGGGTTCGTCTTTGACCGGCAGGAACGCATGGACATGCCCGCGCGCGGCACGTCGGCGACCCTGGATGTGATGCTGCTGGACCGCGAAGATTGGGACCGAGCCCAGAGTGCGCGTCCGATGGTGCTGGTGGCGGCGGTGGCCCTGATCGATACCGATGGCCGGGTGCTGCTGGCCCAGCGTCCGCCCGGCAAGACTATGTCGGGTTTTTGGGAATTTCCCGGCGGCAAGCTGGAACCGGGCGAAACCCCGGAAGCGGCCCTGGTGCGCGAACTGCACGAGGAATTGGGCATCGATGTCGGCCAGTCCTGTCTGGCGCCGTTGGCCTTTGCCTCGCACGATTACGACAATTTCCATCTGCTGATGCCGCTGTTCGCCTGCCGCCAATGGCGCGGCAACCCGCAAGGACGCGAAGGCCAGACCCTGACCTGGGTGCGGGCCAGCCGTCTGGGGGACTATCCCATGCCGCCCGCCGATGTGCCCTTGGTGGCGATTTTGCGGGATTGGCTGTAACTCTGGCCTGCGGGTCCGTTGGCAGGCGGGCCGGGGCGCATTATCTGCTGACAGGGCGCCAAGCGTCGCCTCTTTAAGGAGATTTGCCGTCATGACCGAAGTCACCGCCGCCCTGATCATCATTGGCAACGAAGTGTTGTCGGGCCGGACCCAGGACATCAATCAGCAATATATCGCCTTGGGGCTGAACGACGTGGGCGTGCGGCTGAAGGAAACCCGCGTCATCCCCGATGACGAGGCGGTGATCATCCGCACCGTCAACGAATTGCGGGCCAATTTCGATTATGTCTTCACCACCGGGGGCATCGGGCCGACCCATGACGACATCACGTCGGAATGCGTCGCCAAGGCGTTTGGCGTGCCGCTGCTGCGCGATCCCCGCGCGGTGGAACGGCTGTTGCGTCAGATCAAGCCGGAAAATCTGAACGAAGCGCGTCTGCGCATGGCCAATATTCCGCAAGGGGCCGATCTGATCGACAATCCGGTCAGCCATGCGCCGGGCTTCATCATCGGCAACGTCCATGTGATGGCCGGTGTGCCCAAGATCATGCAGGCGATGTTCGATGGTATTCGCCATAACCTGAAGGGCGGGGCCAAGGTCCTGTCCAAGTCGGTGACCCTGCATGTGGGCGAAGGCGTGATTGCCGATGGGCTGGGCGAGATCCAAAAACATAATCCTGCGGTCGAAATCGGCAGCTATCCCTTCACCCGCGACGGCGGTTATGGCACCGTGATCGTAACGCGCGGCACCGATGCGGCCTTGGTGGCCCAGGTGTCGGTTTTGGTGGCCGACATGGCCCGCGCCCTGGGGGCCAGGGTCGAAGACGACGGCCATGCCCCGGCCTAAGCGGGGCGCAGTGTAAGACCAAGCCGAAAGGCGGCTGATCATGGGACTGCAACGGCACGAAAGGCACGCTCTGCGCTTCCTGCTCCAGCATCTGGCGGGCGGGGTGGTGGGGGCTATCTTTTTCGGCGTGCTGTTGCTGGCCCTGGACATCGCCCATCTGCGCACCCTGGCCACCGAAAGCCAGGACGGCTGGTTGACCATCGTCTTGCTGTTCTTCGGCCTGATCGTCACCTTTGGCAGCGTCGCCATGGCGGCCGGGGTGATGTCTTTGGCCCAGGACGATAACTGACGGCAAAACCGCCCGCTTTCCTGTTACTTCCCTCTTGCGGCGACGGGGCGGGCCGACTAACCTGCATGCCCTTTCCCAGGCCCGCTTGATGGAATGGTAGACATAGCGGACTTAAAATCCGCAGGCTTCGGCCGTGCCGGTTCAAGTCCGGCAGCGGGCACCATTGAAAAACCCGGCGTTTCGACGCCGGGTTTTTTGCTGCAGCATGGGGATTAGCGTCTGGTCAGACCGACCGCGCCCCAACCGCACAGCAGGCCCACCCCCAGACCGGCCAGCACATCGCTGGGCCAGTGGTAATTGGCTGCCAGCAACCCAGCCGAGACCAAGAGCGGCAGCAGCAGGGCCAGCGCTCCCCAACGGCGGCGCAGACTGAAGAGCGCAAAGGCGGGGGCCATGGTCACCGTGGCGTGGCCGGAGGGAAACGAGTTCCACCCCGCCCCGCCATGAAAGGGGAAAAAGGCGAACACGCCATCCTTGATCCAGGACGGGTTGTTGTTAGTCCAGGTTTCCGGCCAAGTGCGGCCAAAGCCGTATTTCAATTGCTCCTTGACCGCCAGGGCCAGCAGCACCGCCAGACAACAGGCCAACACCATCCGCAACCAGCCTGTATTCCAGCATTCTGGGGCAGGGCGCCAACCCCGCAGGGCGGCAATGCCAAACCCGGCACAGCCGATCAGGGCCAGCGGCCCCAGCGGGTCAGCCAGATGGGTGATGGCGACCGCCCCATGATGCAGCGCGCCGGGCAAGCCATGGGCCAGATCGGCCCAGGGGCGGTCGATGACGGCCATCAGCAGCCCTACGGCCGCCAGCCACAGGGGCAGCCAGACAGCGGGTCGGCGGCATAAACAGGGCATTTTGTCTTTCCCTTCCGGCGCGGATGAGTGCGCAGTCGGCCTAGGGTGCCGCAAACAGGGGTAAAATCCAGGCATAAAAATGCGACGTTTTACCGCTCATACGCCAGTTCATAGCCGTGCGTGCGGCGCTGGATGCGGGCAAAGCCGGGTTGGCCCAGATGCATGCCCGCCACCAACAGATTTTCGACGCTGATGCGGTCCAGCAGGCGGGCGCGTTGTTGGGCGGCCTGCTGTTGGTCCTGGTCAAAGGCGATGGCGACATCGGGGCGGGCGATCTGGATGTGGGGAAAATGCACCACGTCGCCCCAGATCAGCAGGCTTTCGCCATTGTCCTCGATCAGATAACCGCAATGCCCGGCGGTATGACCGGGAATGGAGACGGGATGCAGGCCGGGCAGAAGATCGGGCAGCAGTTCCGCCCCATCGGCGAACGGACGCAGGTGAGGGTGGTAGCGGTCAAAGGTCTGGCGGGCGATCTGGAAATTGCCCTGGGCGCGCGGGGTGGCCCGGCTTTGCATGGCGTCGTCCTGCCAAAACGCCAGTTCGGCCTGATGGATCAAAACTTCAGCCTGGGTAAAGACAGCCTTGCCATCCCGGTCCAGCAAACCGCCGATATGATCGGGGTGGGCGTGGGTCAACAGCACCGTATCGATTTGATCGGGATGCAGGTCAAGCCGGGCCAGATTGGCTTTCAGCAGTCCGCCCCAATTGCGCAAGCCCCCCATACCCGCATCAATCAGGACAGTCCGCCCGGCCCGTTGCAACAGATAGCAATTGATATGGATGGCGGCGGGATCGACGATCCCGGCCGCATTTTGCAGGTGCAAGGCGTCGTCGGGGCTGATGTTGGTCAGCAGACCCAGATCGCCCCCCAGAAAACCGTCACTGACGGCGGTAACCAGGGTTCGGCCGATCTGACGGCAGGGAAAAAGCGGGGTGGTCATGGCGGGGACCTTTGTTCAGTTGCGGGCCTGCAGGGATGTGGGGCCATAGCCGAAACAGCGGATGCGCGCCGCCTGTCCGGTAATCTGGTGGATCGCTTGATCCAGCCCCTCCATGAAGCGGGCCATCACCGACGGGGTGCGGGTGTCGGTCTGGCGATAGCGGATATCGGCAAAGACCGGATGGCCCTGGCCCGCTTGCGCTGCGACATAAAGGATATGCACGGTTCCCGGCTGGGCCTCTAAAACGGTGCGGCATAAATGGTCGCACTCGGCGGTCAGCCGATTGAGCAACGGCGGCGCTGGCATATGCTGGGGCCAGATGAAGAAGGTCAGATTGGGCATGGCGATCCTCCCTACCGCGCTGCCGGAGGCTGGGCTGGGGTTAATTGCGCCGTCATGGGAACATAAAGGAATAACCCTTCGACCTGCGGAACAGCGGGCGGTTCGTCGAGAACAGCCAGCCAGCGCCGGGGCGGATTTTGGTCCAGGGCGATGGCTGATATCTCGATCGGGGTGAGGCCCAGGCGGTGCAGCGGTTCGGGGCCGGTGTCGCTGACGGCCAGATATCCACGGGTGGCGACAGCGGGCATGCGGTCCAGTCCCTGGTAGAGATTGCGCCGCCAATCGGTGATACCGTCTTGCCAGCGGGCAAAATTGCCGCCGCCTTTTTCCCGGTATTCCGCCCCGGTCAGGACATCCAAAGTGTCGATGCTGTGCAGGGCGAGATAGACCGGACAGCCGGAACGGATGGCCTGGAACCGTTGCGAGGTATGAAAGCCGCTGACCGAAATCAGGGCAGGCAGCTTGTCTTGGCTGTAAAAGGTGTTCCACTCCGCTTCTCGGGCGGGGTCGGCAAAGCTGCATTCGACGGCGTAGATCATTTTGGGGGTCCTGAGATCAAACTTGATGTTTGCTCAGGCTAATCCGATATTTTTGCCATCAATATCGATGCTTCCTCATGCTTCAGTGACTAAAGATCATTGTGACGAGGGGCATTCCGCAGGAGCCGCCCCGATGCGCCGCAAGATTCCCAGCAATTCCGCCCTGATGGCGTTCGAGGCGGCGGCACGACATGGCAGCTTCGCCCGTGCCGCCGAGGAATTGGCCCTGACCGAAGGGGCGGTCAGCCGTCAGATCGGACGTTTGGAGGCATTTTTAGGGGTGACGTTGTTTCAGCGGGTCGGCAACCGGGTGCGGCTGCTGGCCAACGGTGAACGTTATGCCCGTCAGGTCCGTGACAGTCTGGACCGTCTGGAGCGTGACAGCCGCTATCTGATGGGTCAGCCCGATGATGGGGCCAGCCTGGATATCGCCGTGCTGCCGACCTTTGCCACCCGCTGGCTGATTCCGCGTCTGAAACGCTTTCAGGATCGCCATCCCAATATCACCGTGCATCTGTCGGAACGGATGGAGCCGTTCGTCCTGGCCGACAGCGGTTTTGATGCGGCCATTCATTTCGACCATCCGGGATGGGCGAGCCTGCGCATCCAGCCCCTGTTGCATGAAGTGCTGGTGCCGGTCTGCCATCCCGATTTGGCGGCGGGTGGGGCGACGCTCAACAATCTGCCGCGCCTGCACCGGCGGCAAAACCCCGACGCCTGGGCAGATTACGCCCAGGAAACCGGGCTGCCTTTGGATAATCCGGCGGTCGGTTCCCGCTATGACCTGCACGCCATGCTGATCGAAGCGGCTCTGGCCGGGCTGGGGGTGGCCCTGGTGCCGTGCCTTTATGTCGAGACCGAACTGGCGCAAGGCCGCCTGATCGCCCCCTGGCCGGAGGGCAAGCGGATTTCCAAAACCTTTTGTCTGGTGCTGCCCGAACCGATTGCCCTGGTCAGTCCACCGCTGCAAACCTTTGCCGCCTGGCTGTTGGCCGAAGCCGGTGCGGGCGCGCCATAAGGGGCTGGGAAAATTTGGGCACAAAAAAACCGGCTGATGCCGGTTCTTTGGTTCTCACTGATAAATCAGGAGAAAATGGCGGAGGGGGTGGGATTCGAACCCACGGTACCATCGCTGGTACAACGGTTTTCGAGACCGCCACAATCGGCCACTCTGTCACCCCTCCGCGTGGGAGCCGGAACATAGTATAGTCGGTGGGGGCGTGCAACTAGATTCGTCATCGCCGTCGCGAGAGAATCATGGTTGACATAAGAAGTGGTGTGGGTATATTTGCGCCCTCTCGCCGCAGGCCGATGGCTTGCAGGGTTTCGTTTTGCGTGAATGGTAAAAAGTCATGTTCGCAGTCATCAAGACCGGCGGCAAGCAGTATAAGGTCGCCCCGAACGACGTGATCATCGTCGAAAAGCTGCCGGGTCAGGCCGGCGATACCGTGACTCTCGATCAGGTTCTGATGGTCGGTGAGAAGGTTGGCGCCCCGCTGGTTGCTGGCGCTTCCGTCACCGCCACCCTGGTTGATCACACCCGTGGCGAAAAGATCATCGTCTTCAAAAAGAAGCGTCGTCAGAACTATCGCCGCAAGAAGGGTCATCGTCAGGACCTGACCGTCCTGCGTATCACCGACATCGTCGGCGCCTGATCCGTATTATAGGAGTTTGATCAATGGCTCATAAAAAGGCTGGCGGTAGCTCCCGCAACGGTCGCGATTCCGCGGGCCGTCGTCTGGGCGTCAAGAAGTTTGGCGACGAAGCTGTCATCCCCGGCAACATCATCATCCGTCAGCGTGGCACTCAGTATCATCCCGGCGCTAACGTCGGCATGGGTACCGATCACACCCTGTTCGCCCTGGTTGAGGGTCGGGTGAAGTTCACCAAGAAGGCGCTGAATCGCACTTTCGTGTCGGTGGAGCCGGCGGCCTAATCGGCCGCTTCATCCCCTAACACGCGCCGTACTTGAGTTTCGAAAAAGGGGAATGGTCCGCCATTCCCCTTTTTTGGCTTTGCGTATTCCTCTTTCGTGCCTTTCTCTTTCGTGGTGGACCCTAACGATGAAGTTTCTCGACCAAGCAAAGATCTTCGTCCGCAGCGGCGACGGCGGTGCCGGCGCGTGCAGTTTCCGCCGCGAGAAATATATTGAATTCGGCGGTCCCGATGGCGGTGACGGCGGGCGCGGCGGCGATGTCATCATCGAATGCGTTGCCAACCTGAATACGCTGATCGATTTCCGCTATTCCCAGCATTTCAAGGCCGACAAGGGCATGCACGGCATGGGCCGCAACCGCACCGGCGGCAAGGGCGACGACGTTGTCCTGCGGGTGCCGGTGGGAACCCAGATCCTGTCGGAAGACAAGGAAGAAGTGATTGCCGACCTGACCACCCCGGGCGAGCGCATCGTGCTGCTGCGCGGCGGTGACGGCGGGTTTGGCAACCAGCATTACAAGACCTCGACCAATCAGGCGCCGCGCCGCGCCGATGTCGGCTGGCCGGGCAAGGAAATGTGGGTCTGGCTGCGTCTGAAGCTGATCGCCGATTGCGGTCTGGTGGGGCTGCCCAATGCGGGCAAGAGCACCTTCCTGTCGGCTGTCACCCATGCCCGCCCCAAGATTGCCGATTATCCCTTCACCACGCTGCATCCCAATCTGGGGGTGGCGCAGATCGGCGGCATGGGGCCGGACCGGCACGAATTCATCATCGCCGACATCCCCGGTCTGATCGAAGGCGCCCACGAAGGGGCCGGTCTGGGCGACCGCTTCCTGGGGCATATCGAACGCTGCCGCGTGCTGCTGCACCTGATCGACGGCTCGTCCGACGATGTGGCCGAAGCCTATCGGGTGGTGCGCAACGAACTGGCGTCCTATGGCGGCGGGCTGGATGAAAAGCCGGAAATCGTCGCGCTGAACAAGTGCGACACCCTGCTGCCCGAGGAAATCGAGGAAAAGATGGCGGCCTTGGCGCAAGCCAGCGGCGCAAAGGTGCTGCCCCTGTCGGGTGCGGCGGGCATCGGCCTGCGCGAAGTGCTGTTCGCCCTGCTGGAGCGCATCAAGGAAAGCCGCGAGGAACAGGGCCAAGGCCCGCTGGCGGCGGGCGCCACCGGCGGCACCGGCAAGGCGGGCAGTTGGAAGCCCACTCTGGACGATGACGAGGATGATTGGGATCCCGTCACCGGCGATTGGAAGCCCCTTCCCGAAGAAGAAGATGCCGATTCCGATCAGGAATACGACGACGAAGAAGACTGGGAAGAGGACGAGGATAGCGAAGAGGACAAGGAAGAATGACCTATCTGGCCTCGGCCCGCCGACTTGTGGTGAAAATCGGTTCTGCCCTGTTGGTGGGCAAGGACGGGGAAATCAACCGCTCGTGGCTGGAGTCGCTGTGCGACGATCTGGCGCAATGCCGGATGCGAGGTCAGGAAGTGATCGTGGTGACGTCGGGCGCGGTGGCGATCGGGCGTCGTCATCTGGGTCTGCCGGGCGGTCCTCTGGCGTTGGATGAAAAGCAGGCGGCGGCGGCGACGGGGCAGATCCGTCTGGCCCATGCCTATCAGGAAACCCTGGCGCGGCACGGTATCAGTGTCGCCCAGGTGCTGCTGACCATCGACGATTCGGAAAACCGCCGCCGCTATCTGAACGCCCGCAATACCCTGGAAACTCTGCTGCGTCTGGGCGCGGTGCCGATCATCAACGAAAACGATACGGTGGCGACGGCGGAAATCCGCTTTGGCGACAACGACCGTCTGGCCGCCCGTGTGGCGCAGATGATCGGGGCCGATACGCTGGTTTTGTTTTCCGATATCGACGGGCTTTATACCGGCGATCCGCGCCATGACCCCGATGCCAAGTTTATCCCGGAAGTGCACGAACTGACGCCCGAGATCGAAGCCATGGCGGGCGATCCCGGCAGCGCGGTGGGCACCGGCGGCATGGTCACCAAGATCATGGCGGCGCGCATTGCCCTGGCCGCGGGTTGCCGCATGGCCATTGCGCCGGGCAAGCCGGTCAACCCGTTGCGGGCCATGCAGGGGGGCGGTCGCTGCACCTGGTTTCACCCCCATCACGAACCCCAGACCGCGCGCAAGCAGTGGATCGCCGGTTCAGTCAAACCTCAGGGTAGCCTGACGGTGGATGATGGGGCCTGCCGCGCCTTGGAAAAGGGCGGCAGCCTGCTGCCCGCCGGCGTGACCGAGGTGGATGGTGACTTCCAGAAGGGGGAGACCGTGGTGGTGTTGAACGGCGAAGGCCGTCCGGTGGCGCGCGGCCTGTCGGCTTATTCGTCCGACGACGCCAAGCGCATCATCGGCCACAAAAGCGGCGATATCGAAGATTTGTTGGGCTATCGCGGCAAGGATGAAATCATCCACCGCGACGATCTTGTGTTGGAGGCTTGAGGAGTGAGCGACGTGACCATCGACGTGCAAACCCTGATGACCGATCTGGGCCGCGCCGCCCGCACCGCCGCCCGCGATCTGGCCCGCGCCCCGACCGACGCCAAGAACAAGGCCCTGCTGGCCGCCGCCGCCGCCCTGCGGGCGCACGCCGCCGAGATTAAGGCCGCCAATGACCTGGACATGCAGGCGGGCCGCGCCAAGGGTCTGACCGCCGCTTTGCTCGATCGTCTGCTGTTGGACGACAAGCGTATCGAATCCATGGCCAAGGGGCTGGAGGACATCGCCCAACTGCCCGATCCGATCGGTCAGGAAATCGCCCGCTGGAGCCGCCCCAATGGGTTGGATATTGCCCGCGTGCGGGTGCCGCTGGGCGTCATCGGCATCATTTATGAAAGCCGCCCCAACGTCACCGCCGATGCCGGGGCACTGTGCCTGAAGTCGGGCAATGCCTCGATCCTGCGCGGCGGGTCGGAAAGCCTGAACAGTTCCACCGCCATTCTGTCCTGCCTGCAAGACGGCCTGGACGCTGCCGGTCTGCCGCGCACCGCCATTCAGATGGTGCCCACCAGCGACCGCGCCGCCGTCGGCGTCATGCTGCGCATGAGCGATTATATCGACGTCATCGTGCCGCGTGGCGGCCGTTCGCTGATCGAACGGGTCATCGCCGAAAGCCGCATTCCGCTGTTCCAGCATCTGGAAGGGCTGTGCCACACCTATGTGGACGGCAAGGCCGATCTGGACATGGCCCGCAAGGTGGTGCTGAACGCCAAGATGCGCCGCACCGGGGTGTGCGGATCGACCGAAACCCTGTTGGTGGATCGCGCCGTTGCCGCCAGCTATCTGCCGGTTCTGGTCAAGGATCTGCTGGAAGCGGGCTGCGAAGTGCGCGGCGATGAAGCAACCCAGGCGGTTGATCCCCGCGTCAAGCCCGCGACCGAGGAAGACTGGCGCACCGAATATCTGGACGCCATCATCTCGGTCAAGCTGGTGGACGGCGTGGCCGGGGCCATCGACCATATCGAACGCTACAGCTCGCACCATACCGAAGCGATCATCACCGCCGATGCCGCCGCCGCCGCCGAATTCTTCGCAGGTGTGGACAGCGCCATCGTGCTGCACAACGCTTCGACCCAGTTCGCCGACGGTGGCGAATTCGGCATGGGGGCGGAAATCGGCATTTCCACCGGCAAGATGCATGCCCGCGGCCCGGTCGGGGTGGAACAGCTGACCAGCTTTAAATATGTGGTCCGGGGTGCGGGCCAAACCCGTCCGGGCTGACCATGACGGGTCTGGCGCTGCCGCCCAATCCGTGGGGCGACCGGCATAAACGCCGGGTCGGTCTGTTGGGCGGGTCCTTCAATCCGGCCCATGCGGGCCATCGCCATATCAGTCTTCAGGCGCTTGACCGCCTGGGGCTGGACGAGGTGTGGTGGCTGGTCAGTCCGCAAAATCCGTTGAAGCCGGTGGCGGGCATGGCCCCGCTGGCGGAACGGGTCGAAGGGGCGCGCTGGGTGTCGGATCATCCCAACA
The DNA here is from genome assembly GCA_030151865.1 of Rhodospirillaceae bacterium. Classification (GTDB taxonomy): domain Bacteria; phylum Pseudomonadota; class Alphaproteobacteria; order Rhodospirillales; family Magnetospirillaceae; genus JASLCK01. The sequence goes on from JASLCK010000072.1 coordinate 48,566, forward strand.
TCCGCGTCACCGATATTGAAACCCGATTGGGGACCCGCTATACCGCCGATACGCTGGCGGCGTTGGTGCGCCGGTTCTCCCAAACCCGCTTCGTGTGGCTGATGGGGGCCGACAATTTGCAGCAGATCGCCAAATGGGATCGCTGGACCAGTATCTTCGAAAGCGTGCCGGTTGCGGTTTTCGACCGCAGTCCATATTCTTATAAGGCTCAGGCCAGCAAGGCCGCCCGGCGTTTCGCCTGGGCGCGGCGGTCGGGGCGCAAGGCTTTCGGTCTGGCACACTGCCCGGCTCCGGCCTGGGTTTTCCTGCATACCCGGCGTCACCCCGCGTCGGCGACCGCGATCCGGCGGCGTCGGGCCGGTTTGCAGGACGTTTGTGCAGGTATGTGACAATAAAGACAGATCAGCAGTTCGCCGCGACCCCACTCATCCGGTCCGGCCCGGTAATCGAAGGAGCAGTACCATTACCACGTCCCAAGAAGCCACCCACGCCCAGGATCCGGCCCTGGATCCGGAAAAGGTCGTCCAAGCCGTCGTCGAATCCCTGGATGCCGACAAGGCCGAGGACGTTATCGTCGTCGATCTGCGCGGCCGCTCCACCATGGCCGACCATCTGGTGATCGCTTCGGGTCTTTCCCAGCGTCAGGTGGTCGCCATGTCCGATCATCTGTACCGCAAGCTCAAGGATATCGGCCTGTCGGCGTCGATCGAAGGGGCGCAGCAGGGCGATTGGGTTCTGATCGACGGCGGCGACATCATCGTCCATCTGTTCCGTCCCGAAGTCCGCGCCTTCTATAACCTGGAACGCATGTGGGGCCTCAAAGGTCCGAATGCGGCTGGCGCGCAGACGGCGTAACGCCCATGCGGCTGGTGCTGGCGGCAGTCGGGCGTGCCAAACCGGGGCCCGAGCGGGATTTGTTCGACCATTATAAATCCCGCCTGTCCTGGTCGCTGACCTTGAAGGAGGTCGAGGAAAAGCGTCCGCTGCCCATTCCCGAACGCATGGCCCGCGAAGCCGATCTGCTGTTGGCCCAGGTGCCTGACGGCGCGGTGGTGGTGGTGCTGGACGAACGGGCCAAGCCGCTGGATTCCGAAGCCTTTGCCGCCCGCATGGGGGAATGGCGTGATCAGGGCCGCCCTCAGGTGGCCTTTCTGATCGGCGGGGCCGACGGTCATACGCCGCTGGTGCGCCAGCGCGCTGACATGCTGTTGTCGTTCGGCGTGATGACCTGGCCGCATATGCTGGTGCGCGGCATGCTGGCCGAACAGCTGTTCCGCGCCGAATGCATCTTAACAAATCATCCTTACCATCGGGGCCGTCCTCCGGTGTAAACCATCTGAACGAAGCGGTATGGGTTTGTATGGATTGATAAAATCCGCATATCGCGGTTATTTTAGAAAAGATACGGGGACTTAGGTGGTCGGCTGATGATAGACGGGTTGCAACTGGACGGCATTCCCCCCGAGGAATTGGAGCCGTTCCTTGCTTTCAGCGAGAAGGTCGAGGGGACCAACATCAATCCCCAGACTCTGCTCGCGACCGACTATCTGAACCACTTCAACGAAATCGTCATGATGCTCGAAATGATCCCGGACATGCCGGATTGTTACGAGGAAGCTGTGGCTTGGGCGCCGAAAAGCTATCAGGACCATTTCCGCGACAGTCAGTTCCGCGACCGCGATCTGGCGGTCGAAGCTTACGAGCATGTGCCCAGCAAGTACCGCAAGCCGTTCGAAGACATCATCTTCCAGATGAATTCCCTGGTCTCCCAATCGGTCGAGGAAATCGGC